>NZ_MZMO01000002.1 GCF_002240565.1 Clavibacter michiganensis subsp. insidiosus
TGAACGGCACGGGGCCGGTGATCTGGTAGTGATTTCGAACGGTGGCCATGGCGGCCCCTTCTCTTGGGAGGAAGGGTCCAGAGGGTGCTTTCGGAGGTTGGTCCCCCTATGCTGGATGTTGACTACTGAGTCGCATCCGGCCCTCTGGGCCCGGTGCTGGCCTGGTTTCGGTTGCACCCGAAACCAGGCCAGAGTCTTTTAGGTGGCGCTCGCGTCCTCGCTTGCGCTCTCTCGTGCCTTCGCGTCCTCAGCTGCCTTGTTGCGGTTGCTGACGGCCTTCGCGCCTGGCTGGCTCGTGTCGATCATGAGCATCCCGTCCTCGACGGTGGGGGTCACCGATACGCGTCCGTCGTGTCCATGCCGATGTACTGCGTGAAGCGGGTGCCGGCAATCAGCCACGGGCCCTTGTCCGCCTTCTCGGGGTTGGTGACCTGTGTCCGCACGGGGTAAGCGTTCTGATTGGTGAGCGGTGCCGGTCGGAAGCCGATGAGCTTCCGCTCCGGATCCCAGAGGAGTTCGACCCTTCGGGCTTGCCGATCGCCTCGTAGGCGGCACGGTTGATGGACATCAAGCCGCGCTTCTGGATCGTCACAGAGGGCGTTGTCGGCGCAGCGCTGACCCCTTGGCGTATACCTCCCAGGGCATTGGACTCCTCTCGATGAACCGGTACGGCTCGATCGTACCATCGAATCCCTTACGCATGCGAGGTGTTGGTTCGAGAAGGCCGACGTGGCGTCGGGGTCTCGCCCGCGGGGCGTGCAGAGTGCACGCGTCAACTACACCTGCTTAGGATCCGCACCAACATCCATGCCGCACGTCGTGTCGACACTCAAGCTCACGGCGCCGTGCTTCGCGAGTCGTCAAGTGCGCGGCGCCGTCGTCGGCGCCGACGTCCACGACGCGACTACAAGCGTGACGCGGCCGCTATGGAGCGGTGTCAACGTAGCGTGACAACGGATGTTCCGCTTAGTGAAAAAGCTTGTTCAAGTTCACTAGTGAACTCAAGGATGCGATCAAGAATTTCAACAAGCTCGGCAATGTCAGACCGCGAATGTTGCCGACGACGGGATGTTCCTCTCTCTCTACGCGCTGCGCGCGCGAGTAGCACAGGTAGTGCCGTGCTGCACGACGACGCGTCACGCTCTACCGGACCCCATGTCGCACGACGGAGCGTCACGCCGCGTCGGGCCCCGCGGCGCTCGCATCCCCGCTTCTAGCGGGTGTCCCGCAAGCCTTGTCTTGTGAGACGCCTCGCGGGTCGTGCTCTGGCACTTCAGACCAGCCCGGGGGTTCCTGGCGGTCTGGGCGTCTGTCGCGGGAGCGTGCAGCGAGGCGTTACGCGTAGCAGTCCAGGGCGGCGGCCATGTGCTTGTCGCTCATGTAAACGAAATCGGAGACCAGCATGCCCCTGTTCCCGGCAGTGGGAGCGACGGGGCCGCGATGGGAAGTACGAGGACAACGGCGAGCCCGCGCGCACGCGCAGCCGCCCGGGCGTTCAGTCGATCGGCCGACTGCACGGTCCAGTCGCGGATCACGGCCTCGTCTGCAGCTTCGATCCACGCGTCGCGGGCCTCTGTGTCAATCCATGCCTCCCCGGGGGTCGGGGTCGCGAGCACTGGGGGGATCGCGCGCGCCATCGGGCCGAGGTCCCCGGTCTCGAAGAACCTGGAGACAAGGGCCTCGCGAGAGGGCGACGCGATCGCCCACTCCAATGACTCGATCCAACGGACGGAGAGCTCGTGGACGAGGAGTGCCGCGTCGTCGGCGGGAAGGGCCGCACTCACAGGAGCGGGCGTGAGTGACTTCGGGATGGCAGTGACCTCGGAGCCGCACGCGTCTCTTGCGTACAGCAGCCGCATCAAGTGTCGGTCGTGCACGAGAGTCATTCCCTCTGTGCCCTTCGCCCGGACGTTGTGGGGATGTGCTCGATGCGCATGGGTCTCCTCGGGTACTAGCACTGAGGGGAGGATCTTCCGCACTCAAACTCGGAAGCAGACGTATCTGTGCACAGCCCTACGTGAGAAGTCCTCTCACGCCTTCGTCGCGTGGGCGCAGTCCCGCATGCCATGGGTTGTGGGACGTCCCACAACCGCTCAGAGCTTGCCGCATAGCACCGCGGCCGCGCATGTCCGCAACCGTGGCCCACAAGGGAGTGCTTAGATGGGACTGTTCAGCGTCGGTTGCGAGACAGGTATGCGTGACGACCAAGCTCAACGAGTCCTCATTCGGCGGCACCATCGGCCCGATGGTCGTCGTCATCATCTCCGCCCCATCGACTCCGACCGCCGGTGCGCTCTGCCTCGTCGGCGGGACCAGGGCCAACGCTTCGCTGATCCGCCTGAAAGCTTGCCTCATCTGCGCTCGAATTCCGAGACAACCGCTCTCTGGCCAGGCCGCGTACGAAATAATAAATATTATCAGCTAGCCTCTGACGCTTCGAGAGGGTCGGCTAGATGTGTCGGTGCTAATCGGACTCAAGCGGCCGCATCCCATGCTTCATCCTGCATGTGCAAAGGTCCCGTCAGTATGACGGGGCCTTATTTGGCTTGTGTATTCGGGGAGGGGGCAAATCCACTGCGGGAAGTCACACTATGGCCAGTCCCATGGACGCGAAGGGGGCTCGCCAGTCATTGTCCGGCGAGCCCCCTCCCTGTTCAGTGCTGCGACCGGATCACCAGTGCCAGAATTGGACGGACGTCCGCGCTTGCGGGTGGACCGCGTCCCAGAAGGAGAAGATCCGGTAGATGCCGTTGACGCTCGACATCATCTCGTCGCAGGGGCTCACCTGCTTCTTCGGGTCCGTCTCGTAGTTCGTCAGGCGAGCGAAGTCCTCGCAGGTGATCATGCGATACGAGTGCACAGCGGTGGATCCGGCGAAAGCGGATCCGTAGTACTTCCTCATGTAATCGAGCTTCGCGTCGCAGGTGCTCCCGCCGTCCTTCCGGACCACCACGGCGAGGCCCGAGCCGATCCACTCGGGATCTTCCTTCTGCGACCGGCTGTTGGAGTTGTACCAGCCGCAGACGCGCAGACCCGAGTACGAGTTCTGGTAGGGCCCCAGGTTGATGGCGGACGCCTCCAGGGGCGGTGCCGGTGCGGCGCTGACCGTCGTAACGGATGCTGTGGTCGTGTCGGCTGCGTTCGCCGCGGGCGCTACCGTCAAGGGTGCGACGGCGATCAGGCAGAGCGCGCCGAGTACGGCGAGTGCATGCCGAGCGCGTCGGACGGGGACGGTCGACATCGCGGACAGGGGCAGTGGTGCGGTCATGGTGACCTTCCTCTAGGAAGACGGTGGCGGGCAGCGTGACGGGAACGGTAGCCCAGAGGGAGAACGGCGAGGGAACCATTCCCCAGCCCTCCGTGTCCCGCTAACGCCGGGGTCGCGCGACGCGGATCCGCAGCGGCCGGTCCAACAGTTTCGACACGGTCGAGTACGAGAAGCGGTACGTCATCGAGCGGGGCTTCTGCCGCCTCGGGCAGTGGCGAGGGCTCGTGACCCGGTGAGACGAACTCGAGGATGGGCAGTGGACTTGAGCACTTTTGCCGGCCGGCAGCCCACGAGACCCCTCGCCAGGGAGCGGCCGCCAGAGCCCGCACAGCCCGCATATGACATAATAAAGGTTATCGGCGACTCAAATCGCCCTCGGAGAGGGAAGGTCGACAGGCGGCTGGACGCCGCTCATCGCGGGCAGCTCGCGACCGCCTTCAACAACCTCCAGGCCTTCGGTGGGCCGGCGAACTAGGCGAAGTCGGACCAGGGGTCGGGGACCTGGCTGCCACCGGCTGTCGCCTATGACTGCATGTACATCACCCGATTCGCGTACCTTCTGGGCATGCACGAGCTCATGATCGACGATGTCGACCGCACCACGATCGACCACACGCTCGGCTCGTGCTCTTGACGCACCGGAGGGTCCGGTGATGGCGACGGTCTCGACCGTGCCCCCGGCGATCGAGGGGCTGCCGCGCGCGGGCGTCGTGGACGCTTTGCGGATCGCGTGGTGGATGCGCCGTGGCTTCTGGCACGGGTTCCAGCACTCCCGGGGCGTTGCGCGCGTCGTGGCGCTCTACCTCGCTGTCGCGTGGTGGGTGCTCAGCCCGCTCGTCGTCGTGCTCCAGGTCGTTCTCGTCACCTGCCCGTGGACGCGGTACTACCTCAGCCCCGAGCGCGACGTCGTGCTCGCGCTGTTCGGGACCCGCACCGGGTGGCACATCGGCGACCACATCGCGGCGGCACCAGGAACGGGCCGCGGCCGCGCGCTGCGCGCCCGCCTCCTGCCCGAGCTGCTGCCCGTCGCGGACGCCCGGCGCGTGACGATCCACGCGACGGCCGCGTCACCCGAGCTGGCCGCGCTCTACATGGCTGAGCTCCCGGGCCTGGTCGACGTCGGCGGAGGCATGTTCCGCGGCCGTCGTCTCCGCCGGCCCCCGGCTGCCTGAGCGCGCTCGCGCCGCGAACGCGATCAGCTCGGCGCTGTGCTGCACCATCCACGCCACGGCCGTGTTCAACGAGTGCTCGCGGCGGATCCAGATCCGCTGGCCCTGGTCGTTGCGGGCGTCGGCGTAGACCTCGAACGTGAACGGGTCCCCGAGCTGCGCGCGGACGCGCATCACGTACCCGAGCGTGGGCCGGTCCTCGACCTGGATCCGCCAGTAGCCGGCCTCGAGATGCGCCCACGGGTGCGCGCCGACGTCGCGCACGAGGCTGTCGATGCCGTCGAGCTTGCTCTTCACCTTGCTCACCGGGTGCTCTCCTCCGTCGATTTGATCGGGTGGGAGCGTCCGGCCGCGCTCCTCAACGAGCGCACGAGAGGCCACCGACCGTCGGCCGGAAGAGGGGAGGCGCCCCGAGCGTCGGTCGCTGGGCGTGCGACGGTAGACGTCTTGGGGAGGGTCTTGCTCTTCGTCTTGCTCTTCGTCTTGCTGTGCGTTTTGCTGATCGTCTTGCTCATCGTTCTTGGATGTCATAGCTTTGACACGCCTCCCGTTACGACGGGTCAGGAAGAAGACCTTGGAACCCCAGCCGGACGACTGGATCTAGGGTCTTTCGCTTTTTAAGGGTCCAGCGAGTCCGTCGTGCGCGCCTCGATGAGCAGCGTCGACCGGAGCTCGTCGTAGTGATCCGTGTTGCCGAGGTGGGCGGCGTTGATGGATCCCAGGACGGCGTCTGCGATCCACAGCAACGGCTCGTCTCCGCCGCGCTGGTGGCCGATGCGGAGCCGCCGGTCAAGCCCCTGGGCCTGCAACCCCACGATGTGGGCCCGGTCCGCCTTGTCCTGGCCGTCGGACCGGCACTCCAGGGTCAAGTCGAACGTCTCCATCGTGACGAGCTCGTGATAGAGCGTCTCGAGGCTCTTGCGCCGGTACCGCTCGACCTTCTTTCGGTACGTGTCGAGGTGGGAGACGACGATGTTCATGGGCCCGAGCTCGACGATGCGAGACACGATGTCGCGATGGCGCCGGTCGCTCTCATCCGTCCAGTGGAGCTTGATCTGGCCCGGCAGCAGCAGCGGCCGCAGCTGCTCGCGAATGCTGTCGCAGTCCGCCTCGTCGATGAGCGCCGCGCAGACCAGGTACTCCTGCCGCTCTTCGCCCCGGCTCGCCGTTGACTCGTCGAGGAAGGCACGGAAGGCGGAGGGGGGCACTCCCCCACGCTAGCCACCCACGCGCCGACACTTGTCCGGGCAGCGTGCGCCGCGACCACGTCGGACACGAGTTCGACGGTGGTGCATCCGTGCATCACCGCTACTTCGAACCCGTGATCTCCTAGAGGCGGATCCACGCGGTAGGGGTATGGATCTATTCGCTCAGAGGGGGCACGTTGGCCTCAGATCGACTTCTAAGCGCCAACTGTCAACTACGGGTCAACTACACCCACCCGTGATGCAATCGTGCCTCAAATCGCATTTTTCGCCCCTTCCAGTGGGTGGGTCGACTACGATGAGACAAAGAAAGACCCCGAGTGGCACGTAGCCACCTCGAGGGTGGCCGGCTACACGGGGTCCAGAGTTCTTATCTAGGGAACCTCTTGATCCTAGCCCGCTACGCGACGACCCCGTCGGGGTACGTCTCGCAGCGGGAGTGGTCGGCCGAGACCGCACCATGGCAACTAAGCCCCCGCTGCACTCCGGCAACATCGCCCCCAGCTCCGGCCAGTACGCGCTCGTCGGGCCTCGTGGAGGCGACACCGGGCAGGAGCGCACCGTCACCCGTGGCGAGCCCCTGTCTCCCACGCCGCGCCCCGGCATGGGATACGTCCAGGCCGATCGGACCCGCAACGGTTCGGGTCGCAAGTAGCACCAGCAGCATCGGGCGCATCGCCGCCTGATCTGCGCGTCCGGTAGAACACCGGGACAGCGAAGCGCACTCATGCGCTCACGCACGGCGATGGCCCTGGGACATGTCCCAGGGCCATCGTCGTTTGTGTCCTGCATCCCTTGTTTTGTGAGACGCCTTGTGGGTCGTGCTCTGGCACTTCAGACCAGCCCGGGGGTTCCTGGCGGTCTGGGCGTCTGTCGCGGGAGCGTGCAGCGAGGCGTTACGCGTAGCAGTCCAGGGCGGCGGCCATGTGCTTGTCGCTCATGTAAACGAAATCGGAGACCAGCATGCCCCCTGTTCCCGGCAGTGGGAGCGACGGGGCCGCGATGGGAAGTACGAGGACAACGGCGAGCCCGCGCGCACGCGCAGCCGCCCGGGCGTTCAGTCGATCGGCCGACTGCACGGTCCAGTCGCGGATCACGGCCTCGTCTGCAGCTTCGATCCACGCGTCGCGGGCCTCTGTGTCAATCCATGCCTCCCCGGGGGTCGGGGTCGCGAGCACTGGGGGGATCGCGCGCGCCATCGGGCCGAGGTCTCCGGTCTCGAAGAACCTGGAGACAAGGGCCTCGCGAGAGGGCGACGCGATCGCCCACTCCAATGACTCGATCCAACGGACGGAGAGCTCGTGGACGAGGAGTGCCGCGTCGTCGGCGGGAAGGGCCGCACTCACAGGAGCGGGCGTGAGTGACTTCGGGATGGCAGTGACCTCGGAGCCGCACGCGTCTCTTGCGTACAGCAGCCGCATCAAGTGTCGGTCGTGCACGAGAGTCATTCCCTCTGTGCCCCTTCGCCCGGACGTTGTGGGGATGTGCTCGATGCGCATGGGTCTCCTCGGGTACTAGCACTGAGGGGAGGATCTTCCGCATTCAAACTCGGAAGCAGACGTATCTGTGCACAGCCCTACGTGAGAAGTCCTCTCACGCCTTCGTCGCGTGGTCGCAGTCCCGCAAGCCTTGGGTTGTGGGACGTCCCGCGAGCGGTCGAAGCGCTCCGCGGAACACCGCGGCCGCGAGTGTCCCGCAACCACGGCCCACAGGCGCCTACCGCTCCGCGTCGACGAAGTCTAATTTGAGCGTCCTCCTCAAGGAGCCAGGCGCTGGCTGACCCACCAACGACGAGAGGGCCGACCCATGCCGGGTCGGCCCTCTCGTGCGTCCTGGTGGCGCTAGCTCGTAGCGGCGCGGTACTCCTCGAGCAGGTCCGCGGAGATGCGGCCGCGCTCGGAGACCTTGTGGCCGTGCTCGCGCAGCCACTCCCGCGCGGCGCTGAGGTCCTGCTTCGGGGCCGAACCGGCAGAGCGGCGCGGTGCGCCCTTCCCGGTCGTCGCACGTCCGACGCGGCGGCCCTTGTCGACGTACTCCTCGAGCGAGGTGCGCAGCTTCGCCGCGTTGTCGTCGGTGAGGTCGATCTCGTAGTTGACGCCGTCGAGCGCGAACGGAACGGTCTCGCCCTGGCCCTCTTCGATCTGCGTGCCGTCGATGTCGTCAACGAGCGTGGTCACTACTTTGCGGGCCATCTAATTTCCTCCCCAAGCGGATTCAGCGCCTGTTGACGCGAGTGATTCCACCATATCTCCGCGCGTCGTCATTCGCGATACCGACGCACGTGCGGTACTCGAATCGCGCACCCCCAGCAGTTGGTTCCTCTCTTCGAGGCCCAGGGAGTGTGGCTAGTTCGCTGGGAACAGAGTGGCGAGCACTCCCGCCGTACCCGACAGGACCAGCCCGATACTCGCGATCACGAGGTCTCGGCCAGCCCCCGCACCCAGCACCCGCATGACGCTCTCCGTCTCGTACCCGGGCTGGAACGACTCTCCGTAACCAGCCCGCCGAGGTAGCCCATTGGCTAGGTGGTGTGCTTGGAACTCAGCAATGATCTCTCGCTTACGACCAGGCTCGCGTGCTTTGGCGGTTTCTTCCTCCTCGTTAAGTTCTAGGGCTCGGGCAAGTTTCTCGCGAGCGTCGAGGTACCGCACTTTGGCCCCACGGGAGATGGCGATGAGACCGCCAAGGGTCAGCAGCATGCCCACGAGCTCCATCGCTGCGTACAGCAGCTGCAAGCCGGTCCATGGCATCAGGGGGTCACTTCTTCCGCGCGGGGAAGCGCTAGCGCGGATGCGTCTTCGACGGGGTGTCGGTCCACTGCGCGGTAGACGGTGGCGCGGCCGATCGAGAACAGGTCGCACAGCTCACTGATCGAGTGATCGCCGGCCCGGTACAGCGCGACGAGGTGCCGTTCGGCGGCGGGGGAGAGCTTGGGCTTGCCGCCCTTGAGCTTGCCCTTCTTGGCTGCGACCTTCATGCCCTCCTTGGTGCGGGCGCTGATCATGTCGGACTCGAACTCGGCGAACATCGCGAGGCTGTTGAACAAGAAGTTGCGGAGGGGATCTGTCGGATCGTGGATCGAGCCACCGATGCTCATGACGGCGCCCTTCGCTGTGAGCTCGGCGCCGATGTTCCGCAAGTCGACCATCGACCGGCCGAGCCGGTCGAGCTTTGTGACCACGAACGTGTCGCCCTCCCAGCACGCGGCGAGGGCTTCCCGTAGTGCCGGGCGGTCACGGTTGCGGCCCGTCAGACCGTGATCGACGTAGATGCGATCTTCGTCGACGCCGAGGGCCATGAGGCCGTCCCGCTGCGCGGTGACGTCTTGCGCGTCCGTGGAGACGCGGGCGTATCCGATGAGTTGTCCAGCCATAGGTCAAGTGTCTCAGGTGGGGCCCCCTCACCGGAACAGTCGCCGGACCACCTATCTGAGACGCATGATTCCGCGACCGACACTCGACACCGAAGTGGTCCGGGTAGGGATCCCTCGATGAGACGCAATCCTCGTGCTCGGGCGCATCGCGCTCGGCGTCATCGCCCTATAGTTGTGTGGCACAGAAGTGGCACAGAGGGGTGTTCTGTGGCACAATAGACACATGGGCATCGACTTCACGCGCAGCGCAGGCAAGCACCACATCCCTGAGCCCGACGCGCTGCATGCGATCAAGAACGCAGTGTGGAGCTCCACACAGGTGAAGGTGAATGAGGGCGACCCGCGTAGCCAGCGGCGGGTCTTCGTTGGCCCGCCGCATCCGCAGACGGATCGACTCGTTGAAGTGCTCGTGGAGCTCAAGCCCGGCGGATTCGTGGTCTACCACGTGATGGAGCTCGGCTCGTACTACCGAAAGCTGATGGAGGAGGAGAAGTGACACTCTCGAAGAAGGACCAGGACCGCTACGACCGCATGGCGGCAATCGAGGAGACGTCGACGGGTGCGACGCTGCCCGGCGACAGCGCGCATGGCGCCGACGCGGCCGAGATCGGGGCGCAGCTGCTCCTCGACGCGCTCGGCAGCGAAGCAGCCGTCGCAAAGGCAATCGGCCGGCCGAAGCTGGGTGGCGCGGCGCCGGATGGCGAGCACACGCCAACCATCCGTGTTCGCGTCCCCAAGGACCGCAAGGACCGCCTGGAGCAGCTGCGTATCGCGCATCACCGCAAGTACGCATCAGATGTGATCAGGGATGCGATCGACGAGTACCTCGACCGACACAAGGACGACCTGCACCGCGTCGCGGGCTGAGAAACGCGGCCGGGCGGCCGCCCGCGCAACATCGGCCGCGTCCAATGTCGAGTCGTGATCGAGGAGGTCGAGTCGCGCATCGAGGCGCCGCGGCTTCGTTCCGCTGCGCTCCACGAACCCGCGCCCATGAACTGTGTGGGGTGCGCTCAGGAGGCGGCGGGTGCTGTGGCATCGTGACCGCGAGCCCTCGCCTGGTCATGGCTACCGTGCTGACCCTGGCGAGCCGCGAAGGATGTGACGGGTTGCGGCCAGTGGTTCTCGTTCGGGTCCGACGTGACGACTTCACCGCGGGCGATCTGGCATCGAAGAGAGTGAGGGCAGCAGGCGTGCGAGCGTGGTTTGAGCAGGCGAAGGCGACGACCAACGGACGCCGTGGGCTCGTGGTGTTTCTGAGCTACCTGTTCGTGCTGCCTGTGACGCTCCTTGTGGCAGAGGTCGCGCTGCTCATCGGTGCGACAACGCTCGCGGGTGTCAGCGCTGTCATCACCTTCGGGCTAGGTCTCATCACTGTCCCCATTGCCGCGGTCGCGCAGGGCTATCACCGCGCACCAGACGCGCTGTCGCCAACCACGGCGGTGGTCTGGCATCTCACGTCGCAGCTCTGGGACGTCGGGGACAGGGTTGTCCTCGAGCAGCGCCGGTGCCGTTTGCGGTCCTGCATGCAGCGGTCGGATCGGCCGTTCGCCCTTCCGCGTCGCGCGGTGTTTGTCTTCACGGCAGATCCTGCGGATGCGCACGTGCGAGGGAACGTGACCCGGAGCCGGGCCCGCTACCTCTACCGACTCGACATCAGCGACACGTACGGGCAGGTCTTTCAGCGCGGCATCGCGGTCGCTATCGCGGGCAATGTCCACGCCACCGTCTCGGCCCGCCGAACCCTCACCGCGACCGACGTACCGACGCCCTAACGGGCAAGCCGCGCAGTGCGGCCGGTCCTCACCACGTCGGCGGAGTGCGGTATCTCCGTGGATCGTCGATCGGCCGAGTCGCGTCCTCCACGGGAGCAACGACCGTGCCGGGGAGCCGGGAGGCGAGCTTCACGAACAGCTGCCCGGACTGCTCGTTGGGCGACTCCATCGTCCACGCCGGCAACGACGAGAGGGCCGACCCGTGCCGGGTCGGCCCTCTCGTGCGTGCAGCTTGCTCTAGCTGTTCGCGCGGTACTCCTCGAGCAGGTCCGCGGAGATGCGGCCGCGCTCGGAGACCTTGTGGCCGTGCTCGCGCAGCCACTCGCGCGCGGCGCTGAGATCCTGCTTCGGAGCCGAACCGGCGGAGCGGCGCGGTGCGCCCTTGCCGGCAGTCGCGCGGCCGACGCGGCCGACGCGGCGGCCCTTGTCGACGTAGTCCTCGAGCGCAGTGCGCAGCTTGGCCGCGTTGTCGTCGCTGAGGTCGATCTCGTAGTTCACGCCGTCGAGCGCGAACGGGACGGTCTCACCCTGGCCCTCTTCGATCTGCGTGCCGTCGATGTCGTCAACGAGCGTGGTAACTACTTTGCGGGGCGGCCGCGCCGTCCAGGAGGGCAGCCCGCTCGCGCACGAGTTCTTCGGCATCCAGCAGGAGTACGGCTACCACGGCGACGCCCTCGGCAAGCTCGCCGCGGCGACGCTCACGAAGGCGCAGCACGTGGCCCTCGCCGTCGTCCTCGGCGGCATCGAGGCGTCGCTCAGTCGCGACTCGTGGCGGAGCGCCCGCCCCGAGGTCGCCGAGTACCTCCGCCAGCTCGCGGCGTGGGGGTACACGCTGAGCGAGGTCGAGCAGCTCATCGTCGACACCGATGAGAAGCGCCGCGCCGCGCGCGACGCGGACGACGCTGCCGACGATGCCGAGGTGGACACTGAGGCCGCGGAAACGGACACGGACGCTGCCGAAGTGGACACGGTCACCGACGACGACGGCCCCGAGCCCGTCAACGTGGATCCCGCCGAGGAGGATCCGGAGCCCGACCCGGCCGAGGCCGCGTAGCCGCAGCGGGGCGCTCCCACTCGGGAGCGCCCCGCCCCGCCGGGCACCACGAGCACCACGGCCGCCGCGGGCGGCCGGCGAGGGGCGATCCCCTCGCGCTCCCCCGTCGACGGCGCACCGCGCCTCAGAAGGCCCGCGCGGTCACCCCGCGGACGCGGCGCGGCCGGGCGGCTCACTCCCGCTCCCCCAGGACTGCGGCGATGCCATCCATGAGCGTGCGCGTCCCCCACCCGAGCAGGCCGACGTCGAACATCCGCGCGGTGAAGAACAGCCGTTGGTCCTCGGAGTCGCGGGCGATGTACGCCACGACGTCGTCGCCATGCACCACCTCGAGCTCCGCGTGCCGGTCGTACCGCTCGAACTGCTCGAGCCGGGACACCCGCCCCGACGCCTGCACCACGAGCGCGAGGCCGCGGTACGCCACGTGCACCGGCTCCTCGCGGATCCGCTGCACCTGATCGTCCGTCATCAGGTAGTCCACGCCGATGACCATACGGCCGCCCATACCGCCGGCAGCCCCCGGCGTCGACGCTGGGCACTCCCCCCGTCGACGCCGCCCTGTGGAGGAGCCATGGTGCGCCGCGCGCCGCCGCGCGCGGCTCGGCCGCGCTGGTCGCTGCGCTCCATCGGAGCCGCTGCGCGGCACAGCCACGGACCCTGCGGGCCCGTTCTTATGCCGTGAAGCCTTCGGCAGTATGCGGTCGGCCGGCCGGAGCGCAAGCGGCTGCGCCGCCGGCTCCTCCGAGACTTTCGGGACGCGGTCGCAAGCTCCCTTATTTCGCCCCGAAACTCTCTCCCCCACCGCCCTACCGGGTTGCACTCCACCCGACCTCCCTAGAAGGCGACAAGCGCCTTCACGGCAAAAGAACGAGGAGGAGAGGAAGAACGATATGACTACCAGCACCGCCGCACCCCGTAAGACCACGGCCCCGCGGAAGAGCCCCGAGGAACGCAAGGCCCAGGCCGAGGCGCTGCACGCGAGTATCGCGGCCCAGATCGACGCGCTGCGCGACACTAACGAATGGCGCCGCTACCTCGACCGTGTGCGCGACTTCCACCAGTACAGCATCGGGAATCTGCTCCTCATCATGCAGCAGTGCCCCCACGCCCGCGCCGTCGCGGGATTCCGGCAGTGGCAGGCCCGCGGCCGCCAAGTGCGCAAGGGCGAAAAGGCCATCCGCATATTCGGGTACAGCCAGAAGAAGATCACCGAGGAAGACGCGCAGGGCGAGGAGACCGAACGCCGCATCCCCCGGTTCCCTATCCTCTCGGTCTTCGACGTGAGTCAGACGGATCCTGTCGACGGCGTGGAGGACGCCGAGCTCGTGCACGACCTCACCGGCACCACCGATCACGGCGTGATCGACGCCCTGACGGCGTTCCTCGCCGCCGAGGGCTGGACGGTCGCCCGCAAGCACCTCGACGGCGAGAGGAAGGGCTACGCCCGCCCCAGCGACCGATCCGTCGTCGTCGAGGTCGACGTCGCCCCCGAGCAAGCCGCCAAGACCCTCATCCACGAGACCGCCCATGTCGTCCTCGGCCACACCGACGACCTGGCCGGGTACTGGGAGCACCGCGGGACCCACGAGACCGAGGCCGAGTCCGTCGCCTACGTCGTGGCCGGGATGCTCGGCTTCGACACCAGCGCCTACAGCATCGGCTACATCGCCGAATGGGCCGACTGCGACCCCGAACTCGTCAAGAACACCGCTACCCGCGTCCTCGCCGCCGCACACCACATCGCCGCCGTCCTCGACCCGGACGACCCCCACGACACCCCCGCCGCCGCGTGACCGGGGCCACCGGCCGGTCCGGTTGGGCCGGCCGGGAGGGCCGCGGTTCCGGCTACGTCGCGCGGACCCATGCTTGCCGCCCGGCGCACGCCGGCGAGAGGGCGGGTAGCCGCTCCGCGGCGGGCAGCGACGACCTGGTGAGAAGTGCGCAGCAGGCTCCTCGAAAGCGGCCGTCCGTTGTCGAAAGCACCGGACTAGAGCGCTGATGGATATCCAGCCCTCCCGCAGTCATTCACCCCCCAATGTCACCGACCACAGTCCCCACGTCGGTCCCAGATTCATGCGCGGCATGCCCGCACAACAGTCCCCTGTACCACGCAACGCACTATCTAATACGCCGCGGGAATGAACCACGAAGCTCGCTCGCGGAGAGCCCGATATGCATTTCAAGCACGTGGGAAATACACCAGATTCCCAAAAAACAATGCCCCAAAGTATTGCCTTCGATGCCCCCGATGCCGTATTGTTCTATATATGGAAAGCAACCGCAGCGGCAACGACGAGAACGGAGCTCCGATGAACACCACCAGCGCCAACGACCAGAACCTCGCACAGGCCGTCGGCACCTCGACCGTCGACGAATATGTCGTTCCGGTCGACCCGATGGACCTTCTCCAGTGCGATAGCTGCCAGTAAGAATCTCTTCTCAAGGAGACGTTGTGATGGATACGCAGAAGCTGTCATCCGAGCAGGAGCTCGCATTCGACCTCGGCCGCGAGATCGGAATCATCGAGGGCCGAGCCGCCATGGAGGATCTCGCCGACCGGTACTACCGCGCCGCCTACGGCGACGAGCGTCGCCCGCAGAACCGGGCCATCGTCACCCGCGAGGAGCTGGAGGAGCGACGCCGAGCCGCGTGGGAGGCCGCGCAGCCCATCACCGTCGACGACGCCCTCCGATCCTGGGGAATCGACCCCGCATCGCGGCACGTGACCCCCAGCACCCCCAGCACCCCCAGCACCCCCAGCACCTCCAGCACCCCCAGCACCCCCAGCACTCCCGCCACGACGTCGACGCCCTCGACCCCGGCGGCTGCACCGTCCACCGCACCGTCCGGCACTACCCCCACGAACAGGAGCCGCACCATGAGCCACATCAGCCGAACCGGCAACCTCGCCGGCACGCCCGACCTCCGCCAGGGACCCAAGGGCCCGTACACCTACGCCGCCGTCATCGTGAACGACCGGTACCAGGACGACAACGGGACCTGGGTCCAGGGCCCGCCGATCCGGTACGAGCTCGCCGTCAGCGGCACCCAAGCTGTCGCCCTCGTTGCGACCGCGAAGGCCTGCGGCAACATCCGCGTCACGTTCAGCGGCGCGTACACGGTGCGCGAGTTCCAGGGCGACAAGGGCGCGATCCTGCAGCACAAGGTGTTCGTCGACGAGATCGGCGCCAGCTTCTTCGGCCAGGACGTCACCGTCGCCCGACGCACCGCGTCCACGACCCCGAGTGCGGCGTAGAGATGCTCGACTCACTGACCGGAAGCGATGAGGACAGCACACCCGACACGGACGAGGACACGCAGCTCGTCATCGACGTCTACGGCGCCTACGAGACCGCCAGGAGCGCCGCCCGACACGCCATCGAGAACGGGCAGCCCGCGGACGACGCCGCCAGCGAGATGGCACCCGCCAAGGAGTGGGCCGTGATGAACGCTTCCTGGATCGGCTTATTCCCTGTGCAGGGCGCCCTGTGCGGGGCCGTCGAGACCCTTCTGGACCAAGACGTCGCAGCGCATGCTGTCGACCCAGCGCCGGACCCCGGGGCCGGCGGCTGGACCGATGCAGCCCACGACCACGCCACCGCGGTCCGGTGGGTCACCGAAGCGCTCGAGCGCAACAGCGACGCCCGCGACATCGACCTCATGGTCGCCGAGACCCTCGAGGGCCCGGGGCTGACCGGTGACCTGCGGATCCGTGAACTGGTGGTCGAGATCATCGACGTCGCCAGCTCCGCCGCGAACTCGTGCCGGGACGCCCTGTGAGGGCCCGCGCACGTCGCCTGTACCTCCTCGCTGCTCTGGTGGTGGGCCTCGGCACTCTCGCGGCCGGCTACTACGCCGTCGACTTCGTGTCCCCCGACGTGAAGGCAGATGAGACGACGCCAGCAGCGAGCGGGGCACCGGCG
Organism: Clavibacter michiganensis subsp. insidiosus; assembly: GCF_002240565.1. Lineage (GTDB taxonomy): Bacteria > Actinomycetota > Actinomycetes > Actinomycetales > Microbacteriaceae > Clavibacter > Clavibacter insidiosus. Next base: position 15,768 of record NZ_MZMO01000002.1, read on the forward strand.
GCCGCCTCGAGTGGCCCTGTCGTCGACGCTCTCACCTCCGCCGGCCTCGTCCACGGAGGGACGGTCGACGCGACCGCGGTACGGACCCTCGTCGACGCGCTCCCCGCTGACACGCACGCGAGGACGCCCAACTACGACCGGGCCGCGTACGGGCCGTCCTGGGCCGACACCGACCACAACGGGTGCGACCAGCGGAACGACGTCCTGGCCCGCGACCTCACGGCGGTCACGTACACGAAGACGGATCCCGGCTGCACCGTGGCTACCGGGCACCTCGCCGACGTCTACACGGGCCGCAGCATCGACTTCACCCGCGGAAAGGCCACGAGCGCGGCCGTGCAGATCGACCACCTCGTGCCCCTCGGCTGGGCGTGGCAGCACGGCGCCGCCACCTGGACGGCCGACCGGCGCGAGAAGTTCGCGACCGACTTCAACAACCTCCAGGCCGTCGATGGCCCCACCAACGAGGCCAAGTCCGACCAGGGCCCCGCGACCTGGCTCCCGCCGGCCGCCGGCTACGACTGCCTCTACGTCACCCGCTTCGCGTACGTGCTCCACGCCTACTCGCTCACGATCGACGACGCCGACCGCGCCGCGATCGACCACACCCTCAACACCTGCCATTGAGCACGTGAGAAGCGGAGAAACAGCCATGACGACCACCCAGCCCTCGTACGGGGACGACGAACTCTGGACGTGCGCAGTAGCACCAAGCTGCATCCCGGACGAGCCCGGCGGCACCCTCAATGGCCTGTCGGACTGCAGTGGGTGCGGCAATCAGATGTGGGTCGGCTACGCCCCGTGGAGCCCAGACGAGTACGACCTCGACGGCGCACTCGAGCGCCTGATCCACGGGGGTGCGAACGACAACGACGGGAAGGCCCTCGCAGCAGCCCTCGCGGAGCTGTACGAGCTTCGAGCACGCGACAAGGATCGTCTCGCCCGTGACCGGCGCAAGGCCGAGACCAGCGAGCGTGAGATCGCACCGTTCGTCCCGCCGCCGCCGCCCGCGACGCGATCGACCACACCCTGACCACCTGCAACTGACCACGCGACCGCCCCGACCTTGACGGGTCCGCCTGCCGCCGGCTACTAACGAACGGAGCATCATGAGCACCATCGACCGATCCCTCGCGGAGCTCGCCAACGCGCTGACCTTCGGCGTCTCCGGTGACGACTCTGCTGCGCACGCAGCGCGCGGCGCGGCCGCGCAGGCCGCACTGACCCGACACTCGGAGCAGCTGGACCGGGCCTATGCGTCCGCCGGCGGCCAGGTAGATCCGTGGTTCGCCCCGCCGTTCGGCGCCGACCTTGTGGCCGGCGCCGGCGGCGACCTCGATGCCGTCCTCGCCTCGCCTGCGTTCGTGCCAGAGGTGCAGAGGGAGGCGGGACTCGCCGCCGATGAGGAGTTCGTGCACGACGAGGACGGAGAGCGCTGGGTGCAGTTCACCCCCGAGGCCCGTCACGTCGACGAGGCGTACGAGTGTGCGCGTGCGGTCGCTGCGCAGCTGATCGAGCGTGGCGACGCGAGCCCCACTGCAGTCGTTGGTGCAGGTCGTACCTACGGCGATCTACTGATGCTGACTGCGGAGCAGCGGACGACTGTGCTCGACGGCATCCGGGAGATCGGCGAGGCGTCAGGTGACGCCGACGGCCGATTCGCGGCTGTCGCCGAGTACGTCGAGCGGCACAGCGAGCTGCCGCAGCGTGCGGATCTGCGCGACGCGCTCGTGACCGTGTTCGAGGGCCAGCTCTGGACCGAGGGCGCCCGCGATGTCCCCGATCACCTGCACGATCTGGTCGCAGAGGTTCTGCCCGGTGAAGCATCTGCCGAGGCGGTCGAGCCTGCCCGCGACGGTCGCGGACTGCCGATGCTCACCGCAGAGCAGCGAACGACGCTGCTCGAGGCCATCGACGCCACTCGCGAAGCCTCGGGTGACACCGACGGCCGCTTCGCCTTTCTCGGCGGGCTCATCGCAATGTGGGGTGAGGTGCCAGAGCGTCCGGACCTGCGCGAGGCGTTGGCGACCGTGCTCGAGGGCCAGTTCGGGACTCCCAGCGCCCCTGATCTGCCCGAGCACCTGCGTGAGGTGGTCGACTACGTCGTTCCCGACGAGGCTCGTGGTGACTCGCACGAGCTGCGTCCTACGGACGGCATGGCAACGGTTCGGAGCGAGGAGAGCGCAACGCAGTTGCCCTCGACGATGTACAGCCCGCGCGAGTTCGCCGAGCGAGAGATGCTTCGCGCGGCCGGCATCAACCCGGACGAGCGGGCCGCGCAGCCCGTACCAAGTTCGCAAGCGATGATGCTGCAGCCCGAGGTGCAGCGTACCCGCGGCGATGACCCCCTCGAACGCTGAGCGCCCCGGGCCCGGCCGCCTGCGCGTCGTCCAGACGTCGCGCAGGAGGCCGGTCTCTGCGTCGTGCTGCCGCGCCCACGCGTCGCGCGGCCTTGCCTTGCATGGAGATGAGGTGCGGCCCGCGCGCGCACGAGCGCTCAGTTCCGCGATGCTCTCCGGCTCCCAGAACGCGACAGGTCCGTCCACGCCTCAGGCGGCACGATGGGGACGGCCGTTGTGAAGATCTCCGCGCAGGAGCGGTTCTGGCGTCACGTCGTCAAGGGCCCGGATCCCGACGACTGCTGGATCTGGACCGGCGCCGTCTCCGATGACGGCTACGGCCGTTTCTGGCTGCCCGTTTCTGGCGGCCGCCAGCGGGCGGTTCGCCCGCAGCGGTACGCGTACCAGGAGATGACGGGTGTCGCTCTGCCATCGAGGACGCTGCTCCTGCACGCATGCGACGTGCCCATCTGCGTGCACGTCGATCCGGACCCGCGGCGCTCGCACGCGACGCCGGGCACCCACCGGCAGAACATGCTCGACCGGGCGCAGAAGGGCCGCCACGTCAACCAATGGACGGCCGTGCACTACCGGGGCCTCCCCCGGGCCGAGCGTGTCCGCCGCTCACGGGCGCTCCGCGACGCGGTCCGCGATCACGGCTGGGATCCCACGCTCATCCACCGCGCCCTGAATGGCATCGACCCGGACCAGCCGATGCTCTGGTGATCGGGACCCGAACCTAACGCCTACTGCGCGAACGCAGGCTCGGCCACGTGTTCCGCTGCGTCGCTCGTCGCGCCGTGATCCGTCGGCTGCCCGGCGCTCACCCCGGCGGTGCCGCCGGGGCCGGCGGGCGCCTTCGCGACGTCCCGGACGGCGATGCCGAGGCGCTTGGCGACCTCGCTCCGAGTGATTCCCTCGGCCAGCATCCGTGTCATCACACCCGTTGCCTCACTACGCGCCGTCGACGTCTCCGCATCGGCGCGCGCGCGGATCTCCGCGATCTGCCGAGCCGTCTCCGCCTCGATCACGTCGATGGCGTCGACGGCGACGAAGTAGTCCACCGCCAGCTCCTCGAGCGCGGCCTCTCGACGGCGGAACTCCGCCGCCTGCTCCGTCGCTCGCTCGCGTGCCGCCTTCCGCGCGGCCGACGCCTTCCCTGACTTCCGAACCTCCGCCATGCCGTCTCCATCCCGTCATCGCGCCGCGAGCTGTTCCGCCCCCGGTCGGCAGGAATCCTAACGCCCAACAGCGGCGGCGGGCGGAGCTCCCACGGTCGCGCTGTCTGACTGCGCTGCGCGCGATCGGTGACGGCCGGCGACCCCTGCGGCGGGGCACGTCGCTCCTCGTTCCTCGTCGCTCCATGCCCGCCTGGCGGTCTTCGCCCGTCTACCGCGCTCACTCCGCCTCCAACTCCGCTGCGCTACGTCTCCGCCTCCGTTCCCGGCCACCTCTGCTCCTTCCACTCCTCGCTCGTTCCTCACTCGTCGCTCCACTCCCAGATGCGTCACACCTCAGGCATTATAAATGAATGAGGTACGCTCGACCCATGTTTCAGATGCGATCGCTGACTCTCTCCGGGTTCGCCCAGGGGTGTCCCACGCCGCTCGCAGGTGAAAGTGACGGCACCTGGATTGGTAGAACGCCGGCCGGCGTTGACCCGTCCACGCCGGTGTCACCGTCGCAGTTTCGCGACATCGCGGCTCGCGCGACTGACACCGTCACCGCGTCGCCGGCGCTCCTGGAGCTCACGTTCGACGTCCCTCGATCGGTGTCCGTCCTCTGGGCCACACAGTCGGAGGAGATCCGTGTACTGCTCACGGAGACAGTTCTCCGCGCCGTCGACGACACGTTGCAGATGCTCGACTCGTCGTGGGTGTTCGCTCGCCGTGGTGCTCGCGGCGTCGCACAGATCGACGTGGCCTCCCCCATCGCGGGGTGCGCGTTTCTGCACTACTTCGACCGTCAGGGGAAGCCGGCCCTGCATGTCCACGTCGACGTCATCAACGCGGTACTCGGATCGGATGGGCAGGTCTCGGGCATGGACGTGCCCACCTTCCGAACCGCGGACGAGCTAGCCCACGAGAGGTACGCGTCGTCCCTCATGTCCGGACTGCGTGAGCTCGTCGGCGTCGCATCCGAGATCTCCTACGGCGACGACCGCCGCACGCACTTCGAGGTTGCCGGCGTCGACCCGGCGCTGATCTGGGATCTGCCCCGGGTGCCGCTCACTCCCGGGGATCCCCACCCATGAGCACGGTCGACGCCACGCGGCGCCGGCTGCATCACGGGTGCATCCGGCGACGCCTCTCATGATGACGATGCACGTCCTCTCCGCCGGGGACGGGTACACCTACTACACGAGCGAGGTCGCCACCGGCGACGCGAAGCGCGACCGGGACCGTGAGCTCGGCGACTACTACACCGTCGACGGCAACCCTCCCGGACGGTGGATGGGTCGCGGGGCCGACGTCCTCGGCGTCTCGGGGACGGTCACCGAGGAACAGATGAAGGCCCTCTACGGCGAAGGGCTGCACCCGGACGCGGACCGCATCATCGCCGACGCCCTCGCCGAAGGAGCATCCGCGAAGGAGGCGCAGCAGCGCGCCAAGCTCGGCCGCTCCTACTACGCCTACCGTGCAGGACCCGCCACTCTGCAGGGGCGGATCCAAGCCGGCTACGACACGTTTCAGCGCCTCAGCGGCCACGAGCCCGACGCCGAGGAACGCCGCCTCATCCGCGCCCGCGAGGGGGCTCAGGCGTTCCGCGACGCGAAGGGGCGGGAGCCGGCGGACAAGGAGGAGCTCGGGAAGTTCATCACCGCCGCCACCCGCCCCGACCAGACCGCGGTCGCCGGGTTCGACCTCGTGTGCTCCCCGTCTAAGAGCGTCTCCGTGCTCTGGGCACTCGGCGACACTGAGACCCGGAAGGCCATCGAGGCCGCGCAGGAGCAGGCTGTGCGTGACACGATCGGCTACCTCGAGCGCGAGGCCATCGCGACCCGCGCCGGCACCAACGGGGTCGCGCAGATCGAGGTGGAAGGCGGCATCGCGGCGACCGTGTTCCGCCACTACGACTCGCGCAACGGCGACCCGCAGCTGCACGACCACGTCGTGGTCGCGAACAAGGTCAAGGGCGTGGACGGCAAGTGGCGCACCATCGACTCCAAGCTCCTGCACCGCATGAACGTGCCCGCGTCGGAGTTCTACAACGCCGCCGTGATGTCCGAGGTGTGCCGTCGGCTCGGCGTCACGACGACCGCCCGGGTCCCCTCCCCCGGTAAGCGGCCGGTGATGGAGATCGCGGGCGTCGACCCGGATCTGATCGACACGTTCTCCTCCCGCTCCGCCTCCATCCGCACGGCGACCGCGCGGCTGACGGAGGAGTACCAGCGCGACCACGGGCGTGCACCGGACGCGAAGACGCTCATCGCGATCGCGCAGCAGGCGACGTTGGAGACGCGGCCGCAGAAGGACCACGTCCGCTCTCCGCAGGCGATCCACGAGGCCGCCGTCGCCCGCGTCGGCGCCGACCGCGCCGCCGGCCTCGTCTCCGCTGCGCGCGACCTCGCGCGAAGCGTCAAGGCCGCCGTGAGCGTCGACGTCGACGAGGTCACGGCGCAGGTGCTCCGCACGGTGGAAGAGCATCACGCGGTGTGGGGCGCGCACGTCATCGAGGCCGAAGCCCGCCGGCACCTCGCCGCCCTGATCCCCAACCAGCGCATCGCGGAACCGCTCGTGCAGAAGGTCACTCGCGCCGCCCTGGGTGGATCGGTGACGCTCACTCCCCCGTCCCCGCATGGCGCGTTCACTCCGCTCACGCGGTCGGACGGGTCGAGCATCTACGACCACAAGGGCAAGACCCTGTTCACGTCGACGCGGATCCTCGACGCCGAGGACCAGCTCCTCGACGCCGCCCGCACCCGCACCGTCTCCCCCGTGAGCCGGGAGACGTTCGAGCGCACGGCTGCCCAGCACACCGGTCCGCTCGACGCTGGCCAACGGGATCTCGCGCGCGAGTTCGCGACGTCGGACCGTGAGCTCGTGGTCGGCATCGGCCCCGCCGGCGCCGGCAAGACGACCGCGCTGCGCCTGGCTGCGACTGCGCTCGAGGACGGCGGCTGCCGCATGATCGGCCTCGCCCCCTCCGCCCCCGCTGCGTCCGTGATCGCCGAGGCGGTCGGCATTGAGGCGACCACCATCCACGGGTTCCTGACCGCCCACGCGCAGGCGGAGCTGCCCGAGAAGTATGAGATCCGCGCCGGCGACGTCCTGGTCGTCGACGAGGCAGGCATGGCCGGCACGCAGCGCCTCGCCGCCCTGCACACCATCGCCCGCGAGTACGGGGCGCACGTGCGCCTCATCGGCGACGACCGCCAGCTCTCGGCTGTCGAGGCCGGTGGGGCGCTGCGCCTGATCGACCGCGAGGTGGGGTCCGTGCGTCTCGAGCACGTCCACCGGTTCCAGGACGCCGACGAAGCAGAGGCCTCCCTGCATCTGCGCGACCCGCTGCGCCCCGGGGACCCGTTCGCCTGGTACCAGGCCAACGGACGCGTCATCGGCGGCGACGTCGACCGGATGACCGACGCCGTGTTCGCCGGCTGGCAGACCGACACCGATGCCGGTCTTCGCTCGCTGATGCTCGCTCCCACCGGTGCCACCGTCACCGAGCTCAACGCCCGCGCGCAGGCCCACCGCATCGCCGCCGGCACCGTCACCGGCACCCACTCGGTGAAGCTCCGCGACGACCTCTCCGCCCACGTCGGCGACGTCGTCGCCACCCGCCGCAACGAGTCCTCCCTGCGGATCCAGAACGGCCGCGACCGGGTCAAGAACGGCGACCTCTGGCAGGTCACCCGCATCGGCGCCGACGGATCCCTCGACGTCGTCCACCGCGACCACCAGGCCCCGGTCACGCTGCCCGCCGGCTACGTGCGCGAGCACGTCGAGCTCGGCTACGCCCGCACCATCAGCCGCTCCCAGGGCCTCACCGCCGACACCAGCCACGTCCTGGGCGACGAGAGCATGACCCGCGAGACCGCGTACACCGGCCTCACCCGCGGCAAGCAGTCCAACCGCCTCTACCTCGAGGTCGCCGACGGCGGCGCCGTCGACGACGCGCTCGAGCAGATCGGCGCCCGCTCCGACGCGATGCTCTCCGCGCATGAGACCATCCGCGCCGAGCAGGACCGGGTCGACGACCTGGTCACCCTCATCGACCAGCACGCCGACGTCGCCGAGCGCGCCGGCGAGATCCGCTACGGCCGGATCGCCGAGGTCGCCCTCGGGACCAGCCTCGCCACCACCCTGCAGTCGCAGGAGAGTTGGGGTGCCGTCGCGGCCGCGCTCCGGCACGCCGAGGACTACGGGTTCAGCCCCGTCGAGACCCTCCGCGTGGCGTACGAGCAGCGTGAGCTCGGCACGGCCGACGATGTGCCGGCGGTGCTGTCCTGGCGCATCGAACGCGCCCTCGAGAAGATCGACGCCCCGAGGCGCTCCGTCATGGACCTGCCCGACGTCGACGGCGTCGCCGCCTGGATCGCCGACGCCCGCCTGCAGGACAACGACCTGGTGCCCGAGGACTGGCGCGAGCACCTGCAGGAGCGCCACCACTACATCGGCGTCCGCCTCAAGGAACGCGGCGCCGCCCTCGCCGTCGAGCGCCCCGCCTGGACCGACGCGCTCGGCGCCGTCCCCTCGCACCCCAAGCGGATGATCGCCTGGCACCAGCTCGCCGCCGAGGTCGACGTCCTCCGCGCCAAGTACCGCGTCGACCCCGCCGAGCCGCAGGCGATCCCGGCGACGCTGCGCGGGAACGAGATCGCCGACCGGCTGCAGAAGCGCGTCACCGCCATGCACAAGGCATCCCTGCTCCTCACCGCGGCGCCGATCTCGCTCGACGCTCGCCAGCGGTACGCGGCCCACTTCACCAACCGCGTTGACGCCGTCCGCGCCACCCTCGGCCGGCCCGTGGTCATGCCTGCGATCGCGGCCGCGGCCGCGCAGCAGGCTCCCGCGGTCGTGGCCACGGCTACGGCCGCGGCCACAGAGCTCGCCGCGGCGGCCACTCCGCAGGCGTCCACCGTCGAGATCGCACCCGCGGCCGCGACCAATCCCGTGGCCACGGCGTCCCCCACCACCGAACAGGAAGGAATCACCATGAGCGATCCCATCGACGAGGCACTCGAGCACGTCGGCCGGCACGTGGGCCGGGTCGGTCAGACCGTCACCTCGGAAGTCACCCGGCAGATCCAGCGCGCCGCTGACGAGCGTCGCCGCGAGCAGCAGGAGGCGCAGCGGAGAGCCGAGCGCGAGCGCGAGCACGCGGCCCGCGAGGCGCAGCGGAAGGCCGATCGGGAGCGGGAGAAGGCGGAGCAGGCCGCCGCCCGCGAGCAGGAGCGCGCCGACCGGCTCGCGGCTCGCTATGGACGCCCCGAAGCCGAGCAGCAGCAGGAGGCTGCCGGCGTCCAGGCGGGCGCCGCCCTCGGCGCAGCCGCGGCCAGCAGCACCGAGGCGGAGACCGATTCCGCGGCGATCACTTCGGACGGCCGCGACGCCGCGCGGACCGAATCCGCCGAGATCGACGCCGCCGGACAGAGCGACGCCGACCAGTACACCGGTCGTGAGCTCCAGGAGCGCGAGATGCTCCAGGCGGCCGGCATCGACCCCGACGAGCGCTCCACTGACACGCGTGCCGACAGCTCGTGGACGGACCAGCCGGCGGCACCGGAGATCTCGCGCGGTGACGACGGCATGGAGCGCTGACGCGGGCACGGAGAAGGCCGGGCACCCACGGGGTGCCCGGCCTTCGTCGTGCCCGCGTCAGATGAGGGGGACGTCCTCGGGCGGCATCTCCGGGGCGATCGTGAGCGGCTCGCCGTTGTTGTCGGCGAGGTGCCCCGCGGCGTTGCAGGCCCGGAAGGGGCCGTAGGTCTTGTCGAAGATGATGCGTGCGTGGTGGTCCCAGTGCTGCACCCACCACGCCGACTGCGCGAGCCGATCGTCCGTCATGCGCTTCGTCGCCTCGAGGTAGCCCTTCCAGGACACGTAGAACCGCTCGACGACTTCCGGGTGCTTCCACCACTCCGGGCACCACCCCGGCTTCTGCCCCACCGGCACCCCGAACGCCTCGACACGGCTCAGCTGCAGTGCGACCCACTCCAGGAACAGCGTCCGGTCGTCCTTCTTCGGCTTCTTCGGCCGCGGTGGTGCCTTCTGCTCCCCCGCGTCGACCACCTCGCCGGTCGACTCGTCCGCAGACGGCATGCCCTCGTCCTCGGGTGGCGGGGGCGCGTCGTGATCGTCCAGAGGCGGCGCATCGTCGCCCCAGTCCGGCTCGGGCACTTCGGGCCACCGTGTCGGGTCAAACGGCGTCGACATGCTCAGGCCTCCCCGTGATCGCCTCCGGCTCAGCCGCCGGCCCCTTCGGCTTCTTCGGCTTCACGATCTTGCCGTTGACCACCTCCTGCCCGTTGATCATGGCCATGAGCACTTCGTCCTCGAAGCACGGCCGGATGCGGATGAGGACCGGTCCGACGTCAGAGGCGTCGAACACGGCCCGCCACTTCGGCAGGTGCGCCAACACGTCTGCCGGCAGGATCGGCTTCGACCTGGACGTGCGCGACTTCGTGCTGCCGTTGCGGCCGGAGGAGGTGTTCGTCGTCCACTCCTCGAAGTTGCCGATGCTCTCGCTGAACCGCTTGAGGAACGGCGACTGGGTGGACTCGCCGCCCCCGTAGACGCGGATCGAGGACGTGCTCCACAGCGCGTCGGCGCCGTCGTTGCCGAACGTGCGGACGATCTGCCCCCACGACTGGAAGTACATGCCGAGGATGAGCCCCAGGGAGCCGTAGAACGACACCAGCTCCGGCAGTTCCGGCCATCGGACGATGTTCGCGACCTCGTCGAGCTCGAACACGACAGGGACGCGGATACGTCCCCCGTCCGCGGACGCGGCGCGCTCCCCCGCGCGCGCGATCGACCGCACGAGCGCAGCCACGAATGCGCCACCGGATCCCGCGCCGTTGCGGGAGATCAGCACGGCCGTGTCGTTGCTGCGCACGAACGCGTCCGCGTCGAACCGCCGCACTCCCCGCGCGTTGGTCCAGGCGAGCAGCTTGTCGTTGGCGAGGGCCGACGCCATGCGCTGCGCGGTGGCGTAGACGCTGCCGCGCGTCTTGTCCGGCTGCCCCTGCAGGCCGAGCAATGCAGCCGCCGGCCCCGACTGCCCGTGCTTCCGCATGACGGCGCGGAGCTCGTCGTGCTTCTGCTGCGTGATCCACGTGTACACCTGGGCGTCGCCCTCGCCCTCGAGCTTCGCGGCGAGCAGCGCGTAGGCGAACAGGTCGCGACCCTGTGAGTCGAACTGCGCGTCGCTCTTGCTGTCGCCGTCCTTCGTGCTGGCCTCGAAGATCGCCGCGATCTCCTGCGCCGTCGTGAGGTCGGTGACATCGTCCAGCGGGTCGTAGATGAAGTCCGGCCGCGCGTCCTGCCGGTAGACCTGCATCGGGTCGTACACCCACTGCTCGCCCGCGCGCTGGCGGCCGGCGAGGACCTCCTTCACTCCGTCGACCTTGTTCGACGTCATCACCGCCGCGCCGGGCGCCTCGAGCATGTGGCGGACCACGGACCCCGTGGTCTTCCCGCGGCCGGGCCCGAAGATGTAGATCGCGACGTCACGCCACCCCTGCCACACCCACGTCGCGCCGGCGCCGACGAGCGTCCCGATCTTCTGCCCGGGCGGGAGATCCTCGACGTTCGGGTGCAGGTCCTCGCGTGTGGCCTTCAACCGTGCCGGATACAACACCGGGGCGAGTCGGTTGCCGGCGCGCAGGTGACGCTGCATCCGGTCCACGGGATGCCGTCCGCGCATGCGGATCAGAGCGAGCACGGCGCCGGCGAGGGCCAGCACCACCAGGACGATGAGCAGCGGTGTCCCCCACCACGGCCACCGGAACTGCTCGAACGCCATCTGGATCGGGTCGGGCGCGGGCGTGTACATCAGCGGTGCTCCTGCACTCCGTCGTCCTCGTCGACGAGCCGCCGCCGTTCGGCATCGTCAACGAGCTGCCGAACGCGGCGCCGCGATAGCCCGGCAGCTTCCGCGGCGCCCTTCTGCCCCAGAACCGCGACAGAGGCGACGATCGCTTCGTCTCGCTCCAGGCGTGCCCTCCTGTAGGCGTCGGCGACGTCCTGGACGTACTCCGCTGTCGCGGTGATCGCGCGGCCGATCCCGGCCATGCTCACCACGTCCGCCCGGTCCGCATCGACGAGATGCGCTGCAGCTGGTCCATCTGCCACCAGACGACGATCGTCACGAGCGCGAGGAGTCCGGCGAGGAGCGTTCCGGTGAACAGGTACCCGGAGGGTGCCCATGCGGTCTCCCAGGCGCCTGCTGCCGCGCCGGGACCCATGTCCGGGACGACGAGGGAGACGGCACTGGCGAACAGCAGGGCGAGGACCCACAGCCCCACCCCGAGGACGAACCCAGCGGCGGTGTTGCGGATCAGGAGAAGGCCCCGCCGGCGCCACCGCCGCGGAGGCGCGTTCGTGTGCAGTCGTCCATCGCTCATCGTGTGCTCCTTCGTTCGGTCGGTGGTGCTGATGGTCAGAGGCCGTCGACGGGACGCCACACCTGGGCGTTCGGGGTGCCCCAGACGGTCTGGATCTTCACGACGTCGCCGACCTTGGGCGCGGCGATCATCATGTTCCCGCCGAGGCTGATGCCGACGTGCCAGGCGTCGTTGCCGCCCCAGAAGATGAGGTCCCCGGGCTGGACCTCGGACAGCGGATGCATCTGACCGCGCGCGACGCCGTTGCGCCACTGCGTCGTCGACGAGTGCCCGTCGTCGATGTCGATGCCGACCTGTGCGTAGGCGACCTTCGTGAGCCCGGAGCAGTCCCAGACGTCGGGGCCCGCTCCCCCGAGGACATAGGACTTCCCGAGCTGCAGCTTCGCGAACGCGATGACCTGGTTGATCTCGGCCGCATGCGGGCCGCGCGCGGGCTGCTCGCCGTCCGCGAGCTCACCGGGATCGGCGGTTCCTGCGCGCGAGCAGGCGAGGCCCTCATCTGTGCTCGAGACGGGCACGACGGTCGTCCCCGAGAGCGCGTTCATCACCTGTGCTGCCTCGGGTAGGTGCGTGGCGTACCGGTCCGGGAACGCCGAGCGCTCCACCGCCTGTGCGGCCTCGCCCGGCTCTTTGCTCTCCCACCCGGGGACCTGCGTGAGGCGCTCGTAGAACAGGTTGATCGCGTACCCCGTGTCCGTGATCTGCGCGAGCGTGCCCCAGCCCTGTGAGGGGCGCATCTGGAAGAGGCCGGCGGAATCGCGATCGCCTCCGCCGAGGTTGCGGAGCCCTGACTCGGTCATCGCTGCGATCAACGCCACCTGCTGCGCGTGCTGGTTGAGACCGCGCTGCTTGCCGATGGTGAGGATCGAAGCCGCGTTCGCGACCTGCTCGCCGGAGTACGCACCCACCGCGGCCGGGAGCTGACCGGACTCCACGGCTATCGCTGGCCCCCCGGTGCCGCAGCCGGCGGCCGACGCCCCATCGCTTCCGCCGCCGACGATGACCGTGAAGATCACCACGACCACCGCGACGAGTCCGATGACCGGCGCCGCAACAAGGATCCCGAGCATGCTGCCCTTGCTCACGGCGCATATCCGGTGGGATTGACATAGGACACCAGCCACACGGCTGCCGTCGAATCCCGGTGCAGGGTCACCGTCACAGGCCCGCCCACGGCAGCGTCGAACTGCCACGCCGCATCCGTCAACGTCTGCTGATCGCCTACCGGACCCCCATCGTCGCGCACGTCCTCACAGGGGACGTTCGCCGGCGCCGTCGCGGCGTAGAGGGCGCGTGCGTCGTCGGTGAGGTACGGGTCCAGCGTCCGCTGCCACGTCCCGGAGTCGACGTCGGGACGGCAGAACGCGGCCGCGGCCGCGAACGCCTGCGCGCGGTCAGCAGGCTCATCAGGGCTCGTCGACGGCGAGGGAGCCGCGGCATCGGGCATCGGAGCGGCCGAGGTGGCGGCCTGCGGCGCCGGCACGCTGCGCGCTGCGAGCATCAGGCCCACGATCACCGAGAGCACGACGAGCACGGCAAGGGCCGTCAGGATGGTCTTCCTGGACATCAGCGGGCTCTACCGGTATCCGTCGACGATCGCGGCCGCGATGCGCATCCACGCCAGCCTCGTTGCCGGCGACACCCGCTCCGGGACGATCTGCACGCCCCCGGCCGCGGCACGGTCGCGCGGGACCTGGATGAGCTGCGCTGACGACACCTCGAGGAACCGCGCGATAGCCGCGCGGTCCACCTCGTCGGGCACGTCCGCCATGTCGGTGATGACGACGATCGCAGACTCGGCGAGGCGCGCATACCCGTGCTCGCGCAACCAGCCGATGGCCCGGGCAGCCCGATCGGCCGACGAGACCGCCCAGTCGGTCACGATCACGACGTTGGAGACGCTGCGGAGGATCCCGGCCATCGCCGGGTGGGAGACGCCCGTGCCGCAGTCGGTGAGCACCACGCTGTAGTAGCGCGCCACCAGCGCCTGGACCCGGGCATGGTCCTCGGCGTTGAGCGCGTCGGACACCTCGGGATCCTGCTCCCCCGCGATGACATGCAGCCGGTTCGCGTGGTGCATGTACCGCCCGAGCTCGGTGAGAGATCCGATCGCCTCTGCCTCCCGGACGACGTCGGTAACGGTCGGGGCCGTCGCCACGTCGTAGGCCGCCTCGCCGACCACGCGCTCGGCGAGATCCCCGGAGTCCGGGTTCATGTCCACCGCGCACGGCGGGTCGCCTCGGTACTCGGCAAGCATCATCCCGACGCCGCCGGTCGTCGACGTCTTCCCGACGCCGCCCTTCAAGGAGAGGATCGCCGTGGAGTGGCTGCCGGTCAGCTTCCGGCTGATCCGCGCCGCAAGCTCATCGGTCTCCCGCTCGAGCGCGGACTGGCCGAGGTTCACCACTCCCCCGGTCGCTGCGTACACGGCGGCTCGCAGCCCGGTCCGCGGCCGCGGCTTCGCCGGCTTCACGAACCGCACATCCGCCCGACGTGGCAGCGGATCGACAGCCACCGGTGCGGGAGCCGTCGTCGACCGCGACACAGCGGTGGTCGGCATCGGCGCCGGCGCCGCGCGCTCGGGCGACGGCGATGAGGGGCCAGCGGGGTGAACGGAGCCATCGAGATCGACCGAGAACCAGCTCTCCTGGCCCGACGGCCTCTCGACGCTGTGCACCAGCACCGGAGCGCCCTGCACCTGCGCTTGATGGCTGAGCCATTCGAGGACGTCCGGATACGAGCTGTCACCAGCGAAGGTGACGTCTCCGATGTGCAGCTCGCTGCCTGTGGAGAGCAGCTCGAGCGCTCCGAGGGGTGTCGTGGTCACGTGGTCCTCCTACTGCCGGTATCGCTCATCGGTGACGTGGAGCTGCTGCTGCACATCGGTCTGGAACATCTGCACGGTGATCCCTGCCCGCTCCGGCAGCTTCAACATGACCCGGCCGGCACCAGGAGGTGCCCCCTTCTCGCCCTTACGGCGAGGGGGCTGTTTCCATGACGGGGCGGCGTTGAAGCTCGCGACGCGGTTGATCTCCTTTGAAGTCAGCCGACGGATACCGCTCAGTGATTCCAAATCGTCCCGCGTGAGAGCCATGAGATAGACAAGCCCGGAACGTTCTACGAAACCGCGAGCCTTTTCACGGTCTGCCGGGTTCGGAAGGGAGATAAGGTCCTTTGGCGAATGTGTGACCTTCAGTTCCGCTACACCCTTGCTGCGATTTGTTCGGATCAGCGCATCGTAGCGGTCGACGATTCCCTCGCACGCTCGCAGCGGGTACCAACACTCATCCATAAGGGACGTGTACCCCGACCACGTCACCTTGGGCACGTACATCTCACCCGCGAGAGCTGCCTCCTCCACGAGGCGCTGTTCATGCTGCGCGATCTCCCAGTGCGCGTCGATCGCGTCCATCCCGAGTGACCAGGTAGAGAGCATCGCCGCCGACAACAGCCGAGTGTTGGAGGGGTCGATGCTCGATGTGTCGAAGCAGAAGCCCCCGGGATTGCCTGGATCGAACTCGACGGAGTCCACTCCGCTGAGCATCTGGCCCATCTCCCCCGAGATCATGGACCGCAGCGTCTCCCCAAGGCGAGCGAAACGAGCGCGAAACGAGTCCGCATCCCGCTGTCCCGTCACATGCAGCATCCGGTCCGAGACGGCGTCGAACACCGTCACGAGATCCCGCGTTACCGGTCGCGAGGTGCGTTCCCGCAGGGAGTCCACGATCGCTTCAAGAGCTGTGTCCTCGATGTCGTCCAGCGGGTGGCCGCGGCTCACGCGAGCATTGAGCTGGACCAGGGCGACCGCCTTGTCCCGAGCCAGCTGCGCGAGCTCCTCGCCGACGTGTCCGCCGATTCTGGCTGCGGCGGCACCGAGTGGGCCGGGCGACACGATGTTGAGCTTGTCGCGCCCCGCTCCTGGACCGATGGAGAATACCTGCCCGCCCACCGCCCTGATCATCGGCACGTGCTCGCCCTTGATCGGGTCGAACACCGCTGGGGTGAGCCCGCGCCCCATCTGGCCAAGCAGGATCGTCTGGGCGGTGGTCGACTTCCCTACCCCGTTGATACCGAACAGGATTCCGGTCGGTGATGAGATGACGTTCGCTCGGTACAGGGCCTCGTGATCTGTGCACACGGCGGTATGAGTGTCGACGTCTCGGCCGAGCGGGGCACCATCGGTAGGGCGCCCGGTGCCGACGCCGAAGGGGTAGATCCCGCAACCCTGCACTGACGTGGAGAACCACATGGGGGCCTGCGGCACGCGAGACCACATACCGCCGCCATGCCCGAGAAATCCCATCGGGGTCCGGGTGAGCCGCCGCGTCATCGTGCCGCCCATTAGTTTCCGCCTTCTGCCAGGTGTTGCATGAAGGTCTCGTACTGCCACGGCAGCAGACCCAGGGGCAAGGTGGAGTGGAACCCTGCTGCTGTATTGGTCTCGATAAAGCGCCAGGTGAGATCTGTCGCGGCGAGCAGACCCTTCAGTTTCTGCAGCGCGTCCCGCTGCGCACGAGGATTCGCCTCGAAGGTGACAGTGACCTCAATCGCGAATCGAGTCATTGACGCGCCTGTCACGAGATCGACTTCTGTCTGATCGGCAAAGGCCACCATCTTCGCATCGAGGCTTGACGCCTTTGCCTTCGAGGTCGCAGCAACACCTGTACTCCGACGAAGCTCCGCCGCACGACGAACAGCTTCTCCCGGAGTAAGTGGTCGCCAGAACACGGCCACGCGCTTGCGGAGGAACTTGTCCTGCGGATGGAACAGGGCGTTCATGCTGTCCTCAGTAATGAGCTTCTGGGGCGGCGCAAGCATCATCACCGTCACCGAGGCAACTCCGTCGTGGTAGCAGATACGCCGCGCACTGTCATCGAATTCGTCCGGACCGGCGTCAGAAACGCGGAGCGTGAACGGCTGCCCGGCGAGTTCATCGAGCGCGATCTCCTGCTCGCGATCGGGCCGGTACGCGATGCGCACTGAGCGGGCAAGATCCTCGCTCGTGGCAACGAAGGGCCGCCCCGCGCCCGCGTTGGCCAGAGCTGCGCGATGATCCGGCAGCCGGGCGGCAACCTCGGCGGCCGCATCCTCGACGGTGTCACCGAGTTCCTTCCTTGCCCACGCAACGGTCGCGAACACCTCGACCGATGAGGAGCGCGCCGGCAGCCGTCGCGCCCCCTCGAGCAGGGCTCGCTTAGCGAGGTCCGGAGCGGACGGCGACACTCCAGCCGCGATCTTCTCGACGAGAGGTGCAGACGATGCGAGCGAGGAGTCCACGACGATGACAGCGCCCTCGATCGCCTCGTCCGTGGACAGTGAGGCGATCCAGCCCCCGAACTCCACGACCTGATTGTCGACAGCTTCCTGAGGGAGCATTGATGTGCCATCCGGGTTGCAGACGAATGTCGCAGTCAGCGTAGGTGTCGATGAGTTCTTCATGTGGTGGAGGAGGACGAACGGTGCGCCCTCGCCGTCCACGCCGTCGATCTCTTCGAGCGTCGACAAGGGTCCCGGTAGTGCCAGGAGCGCATCATCGGGCAGAGCAGTAAAAATGCCTGTCCTGTAAACTGTGCTCCCGGCCGAATTCCTTGACCTGTGTGAAAGCCTGTCTGCGCATCGCGCGGCGATGGTGCGACCCGCGTTCGGTAATCCGAATCGGAGGACGAACAGCAGTTCCCACAGAAGGGCGAGAGCGAGAATCCACAGGCCGAATGCCCATGCCCCGAAGGTGACGGCGATAAGCATCAGGAAGATCGACGACAGAAGCACACCCCACCCGCCGATTCTGGTCAGACCCCCGAAGGTGGGCTTCGCCGTCGGCAACCAGTTCCCGAATTTGACGCGTTCGGCCGTCTTTACTGTTTCACTCACCGATCATTCCTTCCGCTGTCCCGCCGCGTGACGCTCCGCTGTCGACCAGGCTCTGAGCTGCCGTCCACCCAGCTCGTGAGCCACTTGACGATGATCCGGACGATCCGGATGCAACCGGTCCCCCCGAGCTGTCTGAGGCGTCGCCTCCGTCCGCACCTGCTGTAGATGAGCCGCCGCCGGCCGCGTCGGCACCGGTCGTGTTCCCGCCACCGACCGCGCCGCCAGTGCCGCTCGAGGTATCCGCTCCGGTGGGGGCCGCGGCCGTCCCAACTTCTCCTCCGGCTGCCGTTCCCGCAGTGCCGGTGCTGGATGCCGCGCCCGATCCTGCTGCTGCCGAGCCGCCGCCGGTCGCCACCGCAGCACCAACCGCGACACCGGCCGATACCGCAGCTGCAATGGCGCCGAGTGCCATCGTGCCGCCGGACGCTCTGCCGACAGCAGAGACGGCCGGCACCAGTAGGCGCATAAGGGCGGGAAGAGTGAGAACGGCAAGGCCAATCAGTGTCAGGCCGGTCAGCACTCCCCCAGGCCCGTCATCTCCGCCCTTCAACCTCCACGCGTAAGCGTAAATGGCAGCAGCGATGGGGCTGTAGATAAGGAAGGCAATTATCCAAGAAGTGACCTTCTCAAATGCCTGCTGCCCTCTTTCGAATAGCGACCCTGCCGCAGCGGAGGGCCAAAATGCGTTCAGGAGAGGCAGTGTGGCATCACGAACAATCATAATGATCCATTGGCACCCTACTGCAAGAATCCCAACCAATCCGAAAATGAGAGCAAGAGCGGGAAAATTCGACGCGAATGACATGATAAGCGCCGAGCCACCCGCGTTCACGCCCGACACCTGCAAGATGTATTGTGAGTAGGCATCGGAGCCCCACGCAAAGACTTTGATGGCCGCGGCTCCCGCCGTCGTGATGGCGAGAACGCGTATAACACCACTTACGGCGTCCTTGAGTGGCTCACCTCGCACTGACAGCATGATGCGGATCCCGGCAACTATAAGACCCAGTGTGAATAAGGACACATTAAGGGGCAAATTCGTGTCGCGAAACCACTGGCTTGCTCCGCCTTCGATATCCACAATGAAGGAGTGCCCAGTCCAGGATGTAAGAAAGCCCTTGGTTATCGAATCGAAGCCGTCGAACATCTGATCCGCGGTGTCTTGGAATGCACCATTGGCGGCGCTGTGCACTGCGCTCTTCGCAAGGCCGCAGGGTGCGATAAGGCCACACGCAGCGTTAGCCGCAGCATCGCTAGCCGCATCGAGCGGGTGCATGATCACGACTTGCCTCCTGTCCACGGCACAAAATCACCTTTGCTGGGAGTTGTCGCCTGCCCTGCGGAAAGTTCACCGTTGTCAAGCACGATAAGCTTCCAATCGTGGTCAACCCAGGCCACCGTGCACGGAATACCGCCGTAGCCTGTCGGGCTAGAAGGGAACGTGTACACGAGTGTGATCTGCGCCTGATCCGGACTGAATGCGTCGACAACAAAGCCTGCTGAAGTCATTCCTGCCGAAATCATCTTCGACGGATCCGAACCCTTCGTGGTCTGCGTGACCGCGATCTGCTTACCAGGGGAATTGGCGATGTAAAAGTTCAGAGCATCGGCGATCGCGTGGCGCGTGTCGTACTGGCTGTACACGGCGGTTACTGCGGCTAGCGCAGCCCCGACGCGGGATCGCGCGAAGCACGCGTCGAACCCGTCCACGGTCTTCGTCGGTCCCGCTGACGCCGAGACCGGCCACGTCAGCCCTTCGGCGCCGGTCTGGTACCTGAGGTCTGCGGGCGCTGTCGGGGGCAGGGATGAGTCACCCGGCACGTCCGGGCACCCCCCGTCGGGTGCAGCCGCCGCCGTCTGAGGAGCTGCAGACCCGCCCACCACTGGCGCGGACGCTCCGGCGTCCTCCGTGCTCTGATTCTTCGGCGAGACGATCCCGAGGACCGTCACGAGGATCACTACGGCAAGGCCGGCTCCAAGGATGATGAACGCACCCCACATCGCCTGCTTTGAATGCCAGGCCCGCGAAAGCCGCCCTCTGCCTGTGGAATGTTGTGTATTCATGTCGGGATCGGAGTGCAGGCGGTTGAAATGACACCGAGGAAGGCCGTCGCAATTCCGCCGGCTCCCGCTACTATGACCGCTCCGAGGATCCAGCGAGACAATGTCTTAAACATTGCGCCACCGTCATGGTGCTGTGTCTGGAACCACATTCCCATACCGATCATCACCAACGAGCACACGGCGGCGAAAACTGCGGCGATCGCCAGCCAAAGCCTACCGGTGTCCATGCCATCCTGCGCCGCGCCCGGCAGGCAGTACGCCTGGGCAACGACATATCCAGCTCCATCAGCTGCAGCTGCGATATGAGGGGCTCTTACGATGGCCGCGTATGCTACTTCGCTTATCATCAGTTCTTGTCCATTTCCTCGTAGATGACCGCTGTGACGGCTTGGTTTACTCGCGCGGCGACGCGCGCCAGGCGCCCCGTGGCCGGATTAGGAATCTGCAAAGCGCCGCGTAGCGCGGCCACCCATGGGACGCGTATGGCGGGAGCCGCCCCAGCCACGACCTTCTGCTCCCGCATTGCCGCTGCGATCGGGCGACCGGGCGCGTCTGCGACGACGAGCACCGCCGCGACGCGATCTCGTCCCAGATCCCGGATCGCGTACTTCACCTGCGCCAGGCCCGCCGGGACGGACCGGCACACCAGGAGCGCGCGTTCGGTCGGAAGCAGGGGCTGGTCGAACTCCGTCTCTCGGAGGTGGAGTAGCTGGGCCCACGTAGTCGCGCCGGAAAGGGGGTGCACGCCGACGATCGCGACTTGGGGCGGCGCTGCAGGGGCTTCGCTCGGGCCTACCCAGAGGTGTGCGTCGTCCCCCTCCGCGACCGAACTGCCGTCGGGGCGGAGCACTACGCGTGTTACTCGAGAGCCGTCGGTAATGACAACGCGGGCGGGGCGGGGCGGGCTGATAGCTCGAGCTACGGCATCAAGCACCGACCGCCGGGGGTCCTGTCCTGGGCCGACCGCGACGACTTGGCCGTTAACTGCCCACAGAGGGCCCACTGCGTGGATGACCGCGACCGGCGGTGCAATGGCTTCTTCGGACGTGCTGAGCCCGGTGCCGGCACTCGTGGTCCGCGAGAAGTCGCGCATGCGACCCTCCTCTCATGGGTACACCGACGCGATAGAGTGTACCTATACAGGGAGAGACGTGTCTACTTATCTAGGTTATGACTTACGTGAGCAGGCAGAGTCCGGAGCCAGGCTGCGATGCCACTGTCGAACGCTTTGGGTCCCACGTTGTACTCCCAAGCATGTCCGGCACGGGAGGTCTCGAACAGATCGGCGTAGTCAGGGTTCGCGGCGACGACCATCTTCGAGATCGCGAGCGGGATCTTTTCGTCGCCAGCGGAGTGCACGACGAGGCAGGGCTTCTGAATGCGGCCGGGGACGCTCCAGTCCATCGCGTCGAAGTCGATGGGTTCGGGCACCCCCACGATGCGGCTCACTCGGGGACTGGACAGGGCCGCCATCGCGAGGTCGCCGCACACGCGGGGCAGGCCCACGATGTGCGCACCGTGACGGATGGTTCCGCGCCACTGCAGAGCGGGAGAGACGACGACGACGCCCGCGATGAGGTCGCGGTGCTCGGATCGTTCGGAGGTGAGCAGCACGACGCTGGCGCCCATCGACCAACCGAAGAGCACGATTCGTCGAGCGCCGTGCTTCACCGCATAGGTGACGGCTGCGTTGACGTCGGGCCATTCGGCCAGGCCGAGCATGGAGGCGCCCTTGTAGGTCGTGGGACCCTCGCCGTCTCCCCGGTACGAGACGACCAGGGAGGTAAAGCCGAGGCTTCGTGCTGCAGGCACCGTGCGAAGCGCATTGATCCGCGTAGTGCGGATCCCGTGCACGTGGATCGCCCAGGTGTCGTTGTCGTCCGGGACGGTGTCGACGGGCGGGATGAGCCAGGCCGGGGCGGTGCCCCCTGCGACGGGAATGTCAACGTCCTGCGCGGCCTCGTCAATCTCGCGCGGCCCGCTGAAGACGTCGCCCTCCCAGTGGGAGTAGCGCGTCGGCTGTAGCGGGCTGCCGACGGTAGCGAGGACGGCTCGCTCGACGGTCTTGGCGCGGCGGTCGGTAGACAGGATCTCGCCGATGATCGCGTGGCCGGCGCCGGCGTCGTAGGAGAGCCCGAATGTCCCCGCGTGTGTGGTGCGGGGGTTGGCCTCGAGCGTCACGCGGCCGGCTTCGACAGCGTGCACGTGGACGTTTCGGAACGGCTTGGGCATGACCGCGACTCGGGCGAGCTTGATCGCGAGGGCGAACACGGCGCCGATGAGGACGGCGGCGCCGACGCCGGCGCGGAGGAAGTAGGCCACTATCGTGCGTCCGTTCTCGTGGGGCGAGGCCGGGCCTCGCTCGTGGTCTGCGAGCTGGCGAGCTCCCGGGTCAGCACCGCCTCAGCACCGGCGACGACTCGCCGGTTGTGAGGCGTGAGGTCGATGCGACCCGCGAGTTCCTCGTCGCGGAGGCGGATCAGTAGGTCGTAGGCGGTCATGAGCCGGTTGTCGCCGTACACGTCCTGGCGGCTGACCTGCGGCACAGGGACGTTCGCGCTGCTCATGGTCTGCGTTAGGCGTCGGATGGCGATCGTCATCCGCGTGTCGCGGACCCACTTGCGGACGGTGAATGAGGCGATGCCCGCGACGATGAGGATCACGCCGGAGTAGAACAGCGGGTCGAATGCCGCGTAGCCGGCGGCCTGGACGACGGCCGGCTGGATGATGTAGTGGCCGATGAAGAGCCACACGATTTCGTTGAGGGCGCCGACGGTGCAGAGCGCTCCGCCGATCCTGAACGGCCAGTAGCTTGCGCTGCGGCTGGGCTGTGCGGCGATCACGAGCCGCACGGAGATGACGACGATGCCGACGAGGTAGATCGAGGCGCACAGCACGGCGCTCAGCTGTTCGATGTGGTCGTGGATGAACGTGATTGACGTCGGTCCGCGGTGGATGTTCACGAAGGCGATCGTGAAGCCCGCGAACACGACCATCATCGGCCCGTAGCGGCGGAGCGGTCCCATGCGTGCGACGTCGTGCTCGGGCACCGTGGAGAGGACCAGGAGCCAGAACGCGGTCGATGCCAGGTAGTTCTGCACGAGGTACAGGACGTTGTCTCCGCCGAGGGCGCCGTCCATGACCTCGACGGGGATGATGCTTCCCAGCGTCAGGACGGCGAGGGCACCGAACCCGGACGCCAGCCATGACAGGCGGGCGCGGGGGGTGCGGACGGCGGATCGTGTTCGGAGGACGAACACGAGCGAGAGGATGACGAACGCGGCGGTGTGGATCGAGCCCATCTATCCGAAGGCCTGCTCATCTGCGAGGTAGCGGGGCCGGAGGAGCGATCGTCCGAGGAGGCGGGCCAGGCTCTCGGCCTCGCCCTCGAACGTGTCGTGGCGCGTGGTGACCCGCGCCGTGTCGGGCTCGAGGCGGCGCCCGCGAACAGTGCAGCCCTCGCGTACGAATGTACTCACGTCCCCCGGCGTCGCGAAGTCCGCGCACCCCGGGTGCTCGTAGACGATGTGGGCGAGCTCGTGCAGGACGCAATGGGTCTGGTACAGCGGCGAGTCCGTGGAGCGGACCAGCACGACGTCCTGGTCCGGGTAGGCGAGCCAGAGCGCCGTCAGGCGCTCCCACCGCTCGTCCCCCAGCCGCTCGATGATGACGGGCTTGCCGCTGATCTGCGACACGACCTGCACCAGATCATCGACCGTGCGCGGCACGTCGAGCTTGTGGGCGGCGAACACGGCGGCACTGCGCTTCCCGATCTCGCCTGTGGTGTCCCACAGCTCTCTCGTACCGTTCACTCCTGGCGGCCCTTCTCGATTGATCGGATGGCCTGAGTGATTGCGATCAGAGCTCCAGGCGATACGTCACCCAGCGCACGAGCGGCCACGGCAGTAGCCCCCGAATCGCGCAGAGCGCGCTGGAACGATACCTCTGCCTCAACTTGCGCCGCGGAATCTGTCCCCTGCAGCTCTGTCAGGTACGACAAGTCCACTCCGAAGTGCTCCGCAGCGGCGCTCAGGAGGGATACCGCAACCCGCCGGGGTCCCGAACCTGCGAGTAGCGCATCCCATGCGGCGGCAGTCACCTCTGCACCGGCCTGGATGAGCCCCTTCACGACGCTCTCTGTGGGCGCGTCGGGTCCGCTTAGGAAGCGGAGGCGGCGAGCGAGCTCCGCGGAGTCAGTGATCGTGATGGTGCCGGACTCCTCGTCGTCGTCGGAGAGGGACGTTGCGAGGACGATGACGTCTGCCGGACTCACCCCGAAGGCGGTAGCGAGCTTGTCGATGTCGTTGGTGTCGAAGAGCGCATCGCCGCGCAGGCGCATGTAGAAGTAGTTTGGGGAGAAGTCCGCTTGACGGATGAGCTCCACGTTGGTCATGTGGGCTTCGTCGCGGAGGCGCGTGACGGCCTTGACGATCTGCCTGGAGAAGGGTGACGGAGTCCCGCTTGCACGTCTACCCATCTCAGGATCGTATCAAGAGCGGCCCCAACCTGGATGAGTAGCGCGCATGCGTGATTAACGAGATGGGCACTCTAATAAGAGTAACACGGGCATCCCTATTTTGATAGAGTCCACGTGGGCTGCCGTGCTACTGAGCACAGCATCCGACACACCGACAGTACAGCCGCCCGCGGACTCCCTGATCAGAGAGGATGTGCCCATGTCAGTCACTAAGGGAGTTCAGCGACGCCGCCGTGGCGAAGAGCGCGCCAACCTCGCGCTTGGCCGCTTCTGGGTCCCCGCGGACCAGCTCGCCGCCGTCAAGAAGGCCGCTGCCGAGTCGAACCTCGCCGAGGGGCTGTACATGGAACTTCTGCTCAGCCGTCTCGCTGAGCAGAGCGGCAGCCTGCCGCGCTTCACAATGACCGCTGACGAGGAGCTGCCGATCGCAGACGTCGCTTAAACGAAGGAGCCCGCCGCTTCCGCGACGGGCTCCTGCACGTGTTGTAGCTCTAACCCTCCAAGCCTGGCAGCACCGAGGTTCGAGCTAAGGAAGTTCCACCAGCCCTCACGGGAGGCTTCGCTATGTCCGTCACTGTACCGCACGATGCGGTATTTGCACCCGCACGTCCCCACTTTGGGGCGGCGTGGGAGCTCACGCGCCGCCTGAGCCCGCGCGACCAGGTGCGGTCGATGGTCCGTGACGCCTACGGCCGGCTCGACGGGAACAGCTACCCACGTCTGCACCAGCTCGGCGCCGCGGCGCCGTCGACGCCGTGGGCGATCCGCCTGGCAGATCCCGCCGGCCGGTACCGGCTGCTGTGCTTCGACTTCGACGGCAAGGACAGCACCGGCGTGGTCCCGGAGCTGATGGAACAGGCCCAAGACCAGGCCGCCGTGCTCTCGCGCACGCTCGACGAGCTGGCGATCGCGCACGTGCTCTGCCGCTCCTCCGCCGGCGGAGGCCGCCACGTCTGGATCGCCGTCGACGGCGGCGCCGACGCCGCCCAGGTCGGCGCCCTCGCGGCCGCCGCTCGCGCCAACTTCTCCACCCTCGACCACGGCATGCTCCGCAACCCCGCCGAAGGCGCTGCCCGTCCCCCGCTCTCCCCACACCGCGACGGCACCAGCTCGCGCGTCCTCACCGGCCGCATCGACGCGCTCCTGACACCGTCGACGACGACGGCAGACCTAGACGCGCTCACCGCGCTCCTCCTCGAGCGCGCGCCGGCGCCGCGCACGGCCGACAGCGCCCCGTCGGGCCCCGTCGATGCCCGCCACCGCACGCACCGCGAGCTCAGCCGCGCAGGAGCGGCGCACATGGCCACGATCGACGGCGGCGGGAACCCGTCCTGGACGGGCTTCATGTGCCTCCTCGCGGCCGCGAACGCCGGCTGGACCCTCGACGACGTCGAGCACGCCGCCCGGACCGCGCCGGGCATGGAGCACTACCGGACCAAGAACACCGGCCGCGGCGGCCGCCGCGCCCGCAGCACCGCCGAGGCACGCGAACGCCTGGAACGGCAATGGTCCCGCGCCCAGCAGTACGCGGCCGTACAACGGCCGCTCCCGGCCCGCCGCGAGCCGCAAGACCTCACGGAGCTGCAGGCGATCGTCGCCGACGTCGACGCCATCCTCACCTCGTTCCGGGTCACCCCCGGCCGATGGGCCCGGTCCGAGGCCGACGCCTCCCGGCGCTCGATCCTCACCGCCCTCACCTACCTCACCCTGCAGACCGGGAAGCGGACCGTCGCGGCCTCGATCCGGGATCTCGCCCTGATGGCAGGCCTTGGCCGCAGCACCGCGCAGCGGGCCCTCCAGGCCCTCCAGGAAGCCGGCTTCATCGACCGCGTCACCGCGTCCGACGCCGGCAACGCCGCGGAATGGCGGGTAACCTGGCGACTTTCCACAGCCCACGGTGCAGTTGGGTCACAACCACTCGATAACCCCCGCCCCCCGGCCGAACTGTTCGCCCATCGCGCCGAGCTCGTCGCTCTCCTCGAGCACGAGCTCGTCGACCAACGCCACGACCTGTTCACCCGCCCGGGCCTTGGACACCTCGCCGGCAGGCTCTACGCCACGCTCGGCCAGCACACCGCCCTCACCGTCGACGGCGCCGCCCGGATCCTCGGCGTGAGCACCCGCCACACCGCGACGATCCTCAGCCGGCTCCGCCAGCACCGCCTCATCAAGACCCACCCCCACGGATGGACCCGAGCCGCCCGCGACCTCCGCGACGCCGCCGCACGCGCCGTCGACGTCGCTGGGCTCCTCCTCGACCGCGCACACCGGTACCAGGCGGAGCGAGAGGTCTGGGCCTGGTGGAATGCCGAGCTCACGACGATGCACACCACTCCTCGAGCCCGACCCCGACGCCCCACGGTGTCGAGCCGGCCCCTCTTCGCGGCGCCGACCGCGGGCGAGCGCGTCTGGCCCCGCTACCCCCGTACAGCCACCCGGGCGGACCACCGTGCAGCTCGAGCGCTCGTCCTCGACGGCGCCCTCAACACCGAAGCCCGCTGGCAGTACCTCGGCGAGGCCGCCTAGTTGCTCGACCCGTTGCGGACCGACCGACGAAGTGCAAGCGCATCCAGCAGCAGGCTCAGGAGAGCGAAGAGGCCCAGCACCTTCGGGTTGTACTCGGTGCCGAACGTGGTCATTACTGCGAACACGGACCCGAGGACGACGAGAATGCCGGACGCCCACATCAGAGCGCCCTTAC
The DNA here is from genome assembly GCF_002240565.1 of Clavibacter michiganensis subsp. insidiosus. Lineage (GTDB taxonomy): Bacteria > Actinomycetota > Actinomycetes > Actinomycetales > Microbacteriaceae > Clavibacter > Clavibacter insidiosus. The sequence continues at coordinate 42,791 of NZ_MZMO01000002.1, forward strand.
CGCCTGCGGCTAGAGCCAGCCCAAGTACGCCGAATGGTGCAGCCAGCCCGACAAGTTCCAAGTCACCATTAGCTGCACCAATTCCCATCACGATAATTGCGACAGACGTGAGTACAGCGATGAACCACTCGTAGAATGTGAAGTCCTTAATATCTGTCGCCGCAGGAATGTTAGCCATGTGAAGAGGGTACCGAGAGGCGAAGCAGGATTGCTCTACCCCTGTTCGGGCTGACGCGCCCCCGCTGCCCCGCGCACCTGCGGGCGCTCGTGCGCCGGCTGCGACGGCGGGTGAGGCCGTGCCGGCCCCGCTACCCCGGATGGCCACTCGTGTGGACCACCGTGCAGCTCGAGCGCCCGTCCTCGACAGCGCTCTCAACCCCGCGGCCCGCTGGTCAGCACCTCGGGGAGGCTGCCTAGCTGCTGCTGACGTCGACGTGGTGGACTCCGCCGGTCGACGTCGTGCTGGGGGGGGGCTGGTGGGGCGCCGCGTGGCGGCGCGCGCGGCTCGGCCGCGCTGGTCGCTGCGCTCCATCGGAGCCGCTGCGCGGCACAGCCACGGACCCTGCGGGCCCGTTCTTATGCCGTGAAGCCTTCGGCAGTGTGCGGTCGGCCGGCTTCCGCGCAAGCGGCTGCGCCGCCGGTTCCTCCGAGAGTTTCGGGACGCGGTCGCAAGCTCCCTTATTTCGGCCCGAAATTCTCTCCCCCACCGCCCTACCGGGTTGCGCTCCACCCGACCTCCCTAGAAGGCGACAAGCGCCTTCACGGCAAAAGAACGAGGAGGAGTGAGAGCGCGGACACCCAGTGTCGAGGCCCCTCACCAAACCGGACAGGAGACCCGATGTACATCACCTACGAGCGCCCCCGCCAGTTGCACGACCGCGAGATGGACCCGCTCGCGCCCGACGCCGACCTCTCCCCCGCCGGCGAGAGCTGCGGTGAGACCACCTACGACGTCCTCGGGAACCTGTGGACCTGCACCCGCCGCCCCCACACCGAGAGCGAGCATCGAGCCGCCTACGAGTACCGCGCCGAAGGCCCGCAGGGCGAGGTTGCCATCGCATGGGAGAGCAACTGGGGCGAGCCCGCCGCCCGACCCACCACCACACCGGCAGTCACGACGACGATCACGCACCCCTCCGCCGTCCGGCAGTGCTCCGTGACCGCCGACGACCTCGACCGCATCGAGCACCCCGTCTGGGAGACCTTCGTCCCCGAGGACTACGACGCCCTCACCATCACGACGACCGTCGCCGAGGCCGCCGCGGCCACGGCCGCCCTTGCCCGCCTGGTGGATGTGCTCTCCGCCGACGAGCTCTCGGGAAGCCTGGCCGCCGCGCTGGACTGCACTGCGGCCGACGCCATCGCGGATGTGCTCCGCACACAGGGCGCCGCGGGCGCGGCACACCGTTGGATTCGCGATCACTCCCAGCAGGACAAGCCAGGAGACGTGCACCACTCCCCCGCCCCGATGGCACCCGCTGAGTACGTCGTCCCCTTCGGCGCCGTGGGTGCTCTCAGCCGCGACAGCAGGCCGTAGTTCCGTAACTGCGTAGTTACGGCACCACGTATCGACGCAGCCAGCGACTGAGCCCAGTGCCTCCGTAGATACGGAGGCACGCCGTTACGCGCTTACTGGACTCCGCATCTACGGGGCCACGCAAGCACGCGGATACGCGGATACGGTTTTACTGAACCGCGTAACTACGGTACGCTGGGGTCATGAAGGTCATAACGGTCACCAACTTCAAGGGCGGGTCAGGCAAGACGACCACAAGCGCCTACCTCGCTCACGCCTACGTGGCGATGGGGCGCAGTGTCCTCGTCATCGACGCCGACCCGCAGGGATCGGCTCTGCGATGGAGCGAACAGGGGGAGTGGGCGATCCCAACGATCGCGCTTCCCGTCAAGGACTTGCACAAGCGCTTGTCGGGATTCGTGCCGACATCGACGGACGTCGTCATCATCGACACGCCGCCTCTTGAGGATCACGCCGGCATCGTGTCGTCGACGCTGCGAGCCGCGGACGTTGCCGTCGTTTCGATGGCGCCGACGATGGGGGAGTACGAGAGGCTGCCAGAGGTGTGGGCCGCCATCGACGACGTGGAGGCCCTGCGGTCCTCCCCGCTCGTGAGCGCGGTTCTGTTGAATCGAACCATCACGAACGCGAACAGCACTCCTCTGTACCGCGGGCTGATGGAGGAGGACGGTCGGACGGTACTGCGCACGACGATCCCACGACGAGAGCCCATCGCGCAGGCATTCGGCGCGCCCGTGACGGACCTCGGCAGGTACGCCGACGCCGCGCGCGAGATCGACGAGCTGGGGGTATCACAGTGAGCAAGGCTGAAGAGCTCCGCGCACGCGCGCAGCGTGCGACCGAACGGGCAGTTACGCCGGTGCCGAGCGGCGAGCCGTCCAGGACTGAAGCGCCGGCGGCGGCGCCAGCGACCGCCGCGCCCATGCGCCCGCCGGCGGTTCGCGCAAGCCCTGTCCGCATCACCGCGGATCTCCCGCCGAAGCACTACCGGGACCTCATCGCCTACGCCGGGGAGATCGCGAACACCCTTGGGAAGGCGAAGGTCGCTCACGTGCAAGTCATCCGTGCCCTCGTGGCGGAGCTTGCGGAGAGCGATGACCTCCAGGGTCGAATCGCGAATAGGGTCGCTCAACAGCTCGAATCCTGACATGCGTACTTCAGTAACCCAGTACCTGCGAGGCGTGATGATCGACGCGGGTGTCGAGGAGCTCGCGGCGCGCATCACGCCCGCCGACTTCCCCGAGGGCGCATTCGAGGAGGCCGTCCGTGCGAACGGCCGATTCAGCCGCTTCGGCAGCTACCAGGCAGTTCGCTTCCACCGCCCCAAGCTCGCCCCCGGCCCTTCTCTCTCTTCCGGCCGGGGGCGTTTGGCGTCCGCGCATACTGGGTAGATGACCTACGAGCTCGCGCACCGGCCCCGCACGGAGAACAGCGCGGAGCGCGTCACCGTCGACGCCCCGTCGAGCTGGGCGGCCGTCGAGCAGCTCGGCCAGGGGATCCCGGCCGGGCACGTCATCCTCTACGTCCGCCGGCTCGATTAGGCGCCCGCCTCGGGATCCTCGTCGACGTCTGCAGTCGCCGGGGGCGCGTGCCGTGACGCGAACGCCACCAGCCGGTCTGAGCGCTGCATCATCCACGCCACGGCCGCGTTCAAGGACGCCTCCCGGTGGACCCAGATCCGCTGTCCCCGCCCATTGCGGGCGTCCGCGTACACCTCGTACGTGAACGGGTCTCCGAGCTCCGCACGGACCCGCATCACGTACCCGAGCGCGGGGGAGTCCTCGACCTGGACGCGCCAGTAGCCGGCCTCGAGGTGCGCCCACGGGTGTGTCTCGACGCCGCGCACCAGCCGCGTGACGTCGCCCTTCACCTTGTTCACCGGGCGGTCTCCTTCGTCGATCGAGTCGATGTAGGAGCATCCGGCCACGCTCAACGAGGAGCGTACTTGGGGCAACCGACGCCTGTAGACGCAGAAGGGGTCGACCTGCACATGCGAGCGCAGGTCGACCCCAAAATATTAAGTTATGACGGACTCACTCGCGCTTGTAGATGCGATTACCAGCGAGGGTGCTGAAGCCTATTGCGCCGAGAATTGAAACTACTAGCCATCCATTATTGTCATCGTTAGAATCCAGTATCAAGACTATCGTGGCAGCAAGGCATGCTAGCGATATAACTACCAGTATACTTGTAGGCCAATTGCGCGGCATTAGCACTCCAGATTCATTGGATTACCTGTAGATGGAATAGACGGGTTCACCAGTATACGGGGTGTTGCCGTCCTGCTCCGGAGCGCACTCATTCTGGATGTTGGCCAAACCGAAGAACCCGGTGGCGGCTGACCGCCCGATATTGCGACCGGATGTTGATGATAGTGACCTGCCCCTTGACATGACTGCCGTACCTACAGCAAGAACAGACGTCGCGATGGTCCCCATGCAGTCCAGACCACTGGGGTCCTTTGCGTTGATGGGGTCACATGCTGCGTAGGCGTAGGGCTGAGATTCCTGCCCGCTGGGGTCGTACTGCGTGAAGCGGCCGAGGGAGGCGTCGTAGTATCGGGCACCCATCTTGTAGAGGTCCTTGGCCTCCTGGTACCCGCCGATGTAGCGCAGCGAGTTCAGGGCCAGAGGCCCGTCTGCTGCAGCGGTGCGCTCTTCGCCATAGGGGCTGTATGCGTAGCCGCCTTCCCAGATCCCGGTGCCAGAGAACATGCCGATCACGGACTTAAGGTGGTCCGTGACGTAGTAGTGGCTTGACGAGATACGGAACCCGACTGCCTCGCCATCGGCGGTGCGGCTGTAGTTCTGCACCACGTTAGTCGAGGCGTTCGTCTGCCGCGAGAGTCCGAGTAGGGAGTTCGAGAAGGACCGACCTCCGGTGGCGCTCTGCGTGTCGGTGTTGCCCTCGCCGAAGGCGGCGAAGCTGGTTTCGCCGATGGACTGGACCTGGCCGCGGTCGCCGTAGGTCGCGACGACACCGGTGATACCGTTCTTGACCTGGTTGCCGGCTGCGTCGTAGACCCACGCGGTCGTGTCAGCGGTGGTCTTGGTGAGCTGGTTCGCGGCGTTGTAGGTATAACCGGTGGTCCCCGCAGCGGCACCGGTGTTGCCCGCGCGCGTCTGGGTGGTGCGGTTGCCAGCCTTATCGAAGCCGTAGCTCCAGGAGGCGTTCACCGTTGAGCCAGCCTTCTCCTCGGCCTTGCTGAGGCGTCCCATGGAGTCGTACTGGTAGGCCGTGACGGCTCCGGCCGGGATGCCCTCTTCCTTGCCGCTGGTGCGGGTCTGGACGCTGGCCGTGTCCTTGCCATTCTTGGCGTAGGAGTAGGCGACATCGGCGGTCACGTTGCCGGCGGCGTTCTTGGCCTGCACCTGGAGAGTGCGGCTGGACTTATCGACAGTGGTGATCATCTGCGCACCGGCGGGGAAGATTCGCTTGATCTCGATGCCATTGCCGTCGTACTCGAAGAGCGTGCAGCCGCTGTTCGCGGCGGGGGTGCCGCTTGTGGGGCAGATGCCTCCGGGCTCGCGCTGGCTGGTGAGCTCGTTGGCTGCGTTGTAGGTGTTGGTCGTGATGCCGCTGGTGTCCTCGAAGGTGAGGATGTTGCCTGCTGCGTCGTGCGCGTACTTCTGGTTCAGGCCGGCGAGCGAGCCGATCTGCTGGGTGGTGCGGCCGAGGGTGTCGTACTCGAACTGCTTGGTCCCGGCGAAGCTGTCGGAGTCGTACTGGACGAGCCCGTTGGGATAGTAGGTCTTCGCGAGGGTGCCGCCGTTGTCGAAGGTGACGAGGGTCTGGCGGTCGCGGACGTCGTAGGCGTACTTGGTGATGTCGCCCTTGCCGTCGGTGACGCTGGTGACGCGGGAGAGAGCGTCGTACGTGTACGTCGTGGCGCCCTGGGGTGCCGGCGGGGTGACCTTGATCAGGTTCCCGACCTTGTCGTAGTTGTACTTGGTGGTGTTGCCGTTGCCGTCCTTGGCGGAGCAGAGCTGTCCAGCCCAGCCGACGCAGATGGTGCGGTCCGCGCTGTCGTAGGTGCGCTCGAATGCCACCGACCCGGTTCCACCGGCTGTGGTGTCGGTCTTCTTGGTGGGGTTCCCGGCGGTGTCGTAGTCGTAGCTGGCCGTGTTGCCGCTGGCGTCCGTGGAGCACTTGACCTGGAACGCGTCACCACCACTCGAGGCGCAGCCCGCGCCGGCGGTGTAGACCGCGGAGGCCGCGGCGCCGGTGGGCAGCTGCGTCTTGGTGGCGTTGTTGAGGCCGTCGTACTCGAACTTGGTCTCGTTGCCGGGGGTGCTGCCGGATCCGAGGCCGTCGGTAGCGGACTGGACGGTGCTGTTAGCGGTCCACGTCGTCGCGCGGGCCCTGTTGAGCGGGTCCTTGGTGGAGGTGACTCGGCCCTGGTTGTCGTAGGCGTAGGTCGAGGCCTTGCCGTTCGGGTTGGTGACGACGGTGTTGCCGCTGTTGTAGGCGAAGTTCGTCACGACGTCGGCCTTGTTCCCATGGGTCGGGGACGTGGACTTCTGCGTGATCTTGGTGATCTTGTGCGCGGTGTTGTAGCCGAACGTGATGGTCGTCGTGCCGGGCGCGGACGGCACGGTCAGGGTCGCGAGGCGGCCCGTGGTGTCGTACGTCATGGCGGTGACGGCGCCGCCGGGCTTCTCGACCTTGGTGAGCTGTCCAGCGCCGTTGCGCGTGTACGTCGTGGTCCGGTTCGTGGAGTCGACGATCGAGGTGATCTTCGGGTCCGCGCCCGTCGTGTGGTTCACGCGCGTGAAGCGGCCCGACGTGTCCTTGACCGTGTAGGTCGTTGCCGACGTGGTCCAGTCGTTGCTGAGACCGATGCCATTGCGGTCGACGTGGTTGACCAGGCGCTTCAGGTTCAGATCGAAGGTGAAGAACTCACCCGTCTCCTTGTAGGTCAGCTTCCAGGTGTCGCCCTTGCTCAGGGTGGCGTTAAAGCCGGCCGGTGCGATCCAGTTGGTGCCGCTCTTGGTGAACTTGGCCTGGAAGCCGGAGGGGCCGACGAACGTGGCCTCGGTCTCGCCGCTGTTGACGGTGAGGCCGAAGTCGGCGTAGCTCATGGTCGAGGACCACCCGCCGCCGAGGGCGCCGGCGGAACTCGAGAGGCCGTTGTAGTAGCGGTCGGCGCGGACGCCGATGCCGGCGGCGGAGCTCGTGCCGTCGTTCGCGGTGAGGAGCAGGTTGCCGTTCGCGAGGTTCACGCGGGCGACGGTGTCATCGGAGAGGGAGATGTCCTCGAAAGACATGTAGGGGAGCGCGCCGAGGCCCGGTGCGCCGACCGGCGTGCCCGCAGGGACGCGCTGCGTAGACACGGCCTGTCCGAGCTTGCGGTCCGCGTCCGGGATCTTCCACTCAGTGGGCTCCTCCGCCGGCTTGTCCACGTCAGCGGGCTCGGCCGGGATGCTCTCGGGCGTCCACACGGCGTCCTTGGCGGCCTTGTGGGCCTCGTCCTGCATCTTCTTGTTGACCTGCGCAGGATCCTGCGTCTGGTCTTCGAACTGCACCGGGCCAGCCGCGGCCGTCTCGGCGGAGGCCGGCATCGCGCCGAGCCCTGTGATCATCACGGCACTGGTCGCGAAGATCGCGATCGTGCACCTTACGTGACGAGCGAAGCTCGTCCCTTCACCGCGTTTTGTGACGCGCATGTCGTTCCCCTCAGTTTCTTTACACAGACCTCTGTGCCCATTCGAAGCTACGTGGTGCACCAATCCACTCGGCACGAACTGGTGCTCTAACCCCCCGGTCTGGGGTCGCACGGCATGCATTAGTTGACTCGTGCCCAATGGATGAGCCAGGGGGCGGGTTTGATTGCAAGTCCTCATATATGCGGACAAGCGACACTTGTGATGTAATCGTTAACAATTGTTCTCGCCTGCCCTCGATGCCTGTAATTCTGGGGGCGACCCGGTTCGTCGCCCGACTCATGGGTGTGCGCTGTATCACGCGCACGCTAAGGCATCCGGAGTGACGCAACGTGTGCTAGTGAGCACCACCTGTGGCGTCATCACGATGACGACCATTCCCCGATTCGTGCTGGTGGAACGGCGCTTGCGCCGCTATTATGCGCGGTCATGAACCTGATCGAGGATCGCTCAGAGGGAGGCAGCCCCACATTTTCACGACGCTTCCTACGGAGCGTCACCCTGGTCAGCGGCGCCGGGCAGGTAGTGGACTTCGCCCTGCCCCTGTTCGCCGGCGCGGTGCTCGGCCTCACGGCCGCGCAGACCGGCGCGCTCCTCGCCGCGGGCCTCGCGACGTCGTTCCTGCTCCGCCCGCTCGCCGGCGTCGCCGCGGACCGGTACGACCGGACCCGGATCGCCGCGGCGTCCGCGCTCGTCCTCGCCGCCGGCTACGCGCTCGTCGCCACCGCCGGCGCCGGTGCCTTCTCCGTCGTCCTCGCGGGCGTGCTCGTCTCCCGGGCGGGCGGTGCATTCCTGTGGGTCGCGCTGCGCGCGACTGCCGGCGCCCGGCACCAGGTGGATCCGCGCGCGTTCGCCCGGCTCATGTCGGCCGAGGAGCTCGGGTCGTGGGTCGTCCTCGCGCCGGCAATCGGGCTCCTCGCGGTCGCCGGCTACGCGCCGACGTTCGGCGCGGCCGCGGCGTGCGCGCTCGTCGCCGGCGTGCTGCTCGCCTCGAGCCGGCGCCGGACGTCGACGCGGGGGAGTGGGGGCGTCGACGCCGCTCAAGCGGCGCCGCCCGTCGGCGCCGGCGGCGCCGTCGTGCGCGAGCTCGCGCGGCGGCTGCGCCCGCTCCTGGCCGTGGTGACGGTCATCGGGACCGCGGAGGCCGCGATCGGGCTGCTCCTGGTGCTGCACCTCCAGCGCGAGCTCGGCCTCGGACCCCTGGCGATCGCGTGGGTGTCGCTCCCGGGCGGGATCGCCCTCGCGGTCGCACCGCCCCACATGCACCGGCTCACGGTCCGCTTCGGCCGCACGCCCATCCTCGTCGGCGCGGCCGTCGCCGGCGCCGCGATCGCCGGCGGACTCGCGCTCGCCCGGGATCCCGTGACGATCGCCATTCTCTGGATCCTGTCCGCGCTCGCGCTGGCCGCGATCCTCCCTATCGAGCAAGCCGCTCTCACCGAGGCCGCCGGCCCTGTCCGCATCGGCCGCGCACTGGGCCTCTACGAGGCCACCACGCTCCTCGCGGCCGCCCTCGGGAGCCTCGCCGCGGGGATCCTCTACGACGCCGCTCCGTGGGCGGCCGCGTGTGCGACGTCGGCGGCCGTGATCCTCGCCGGCGGGCTCCTGCTTCCACGGACCATCCGCCGGCTCGCACCGGCGCCGGCCGCCCGCTGAGCCAGCAACGACGAGAGGACCGACCCGTGTCGGGTCGGCCCTCTCGTGCGTGCTCCTGGCGCTAGCTGTTCGCGCGGTACTCCTCGAGGAGGGACGCGGCGATGCGTCCGCGCTCGGAGACCTCGTGGCCGTTGGCGCGGAGCCACTCGCGTGCCGCGCTGAGGTCCTCCTTGGGGGCTGAGCTCGAGGAGCGGCGCGGAGCGGACTTACCGGTGGCGGCGCGTCCGACGCGGCGGCCCTTCTCGGTGTACTCCTCAAGCGCGGTTCGCAGCTTGGCGGCGTTCTCGTCGTTGAGGTCGATCTCGTAGTTCACGCCGTCGAGCGCGAACGGGACAGTCTCGCCCTTGCCCTCTTCGATGGGCTCGCCGTTGATGTCGTCAACGAGCGTGGTGATCACTCTGCGGGCCATCTAAATTCCTCCCCTTACGGATTCCACGCAGCGCAGCGCGAATGGTGCAACCATACCCGTGCGGACGGCAATAATGCAGTAGGAGCGCCTACCTAGTGCTCTCCGTGTCATCGTCGTCCGCTTGCTCGCGCGCCATCTCCTGCCACCTCTTGTCAATCTCGGCCTGCTTCCCGGCCTTGTCTTCGAGGAGTTTCTCGGTGTCCTTGAGGGAGAAACCGGCTATCTCGCGCCCATCTTCTGTCACGACCCGCTTGTTGGCGTGGCGGTTCGCGAACGTCTTGTAGACCGAGGCGAGCGCCGCGAGCCCACCGCCGGCGCCCAGCACCCGGACGGCTTCGATGGCAAGGTCAACCTCCGCGGACAGCTCGATGACAGTGCCGTGGCTGATCTCGTACTCATCGAGGAGGGCGTTGATCTCCTCGCGGTACTCGGGGGGAAAGCGTAGGAGAAGGGATCCGTCTCCCGGTCCGAACGTCGTGTGCAGCGGTATGGAGGCGTCAGAGATAGTCATGAGCCGAGTATGGATCGCGTTGCGCCGCTAATTCGCGTCTGGCCCGAACGGGGGTGGGAGAGTGAGGCTTGCAATCGCGGACCCGCCCTATCTCGGCCGCGCCGAGCGGTGGTACGGCGGCGGGCGAACGCGCACGGACGGCTTGTGGGCCCGCAACGGGCGGAAGCCCGATCACCACCGAGGGGCATCCATCTGGGACGAACCGGCGCAGCATCAGCGGCTCATTCGCGATCTCGAGCGCGACTACGACGGATGGGCCCTCGCCTGCGCCGCGGACTCCCTGCCCGTGCTCCTCGCGGCTGCACCGCCTGCTGCGCAACTCGCCGTGTGGTCGAAGGCGAACGCGATGCCCGGCGGTGCGCGGATCCTCAACCGGTGGGAACCGGTCCTCATCCGCGTCCCGCACGCGCGTCGTCGACGCGAGTCCGGCCCACGCGTCACCGACACGCTGCACGCGTCCACGCGACAGCAGGGCTTCATGGGTTCCAAGCCGCCGGAGTGGACCCGCTGGGTCGCGGCCATGCTCGGCTACGAACCCGCCGTCGACGGGCTCCACGACCTGTTCGCCGGCAGCGGCGCCATGCGCGACCCGATCACCACCTACCGCGTTCCCGCATAGAGCGCGTGCGCGCTCTGCGGATCCCCTATCACCCAGCCGTCGACGGGCAGACGTCGACGCACCTGCTCCGAGGTGTGCCGGCAGCGCTTCGCGCGGCGATCAGCGTCCTTAGCATCCCCGTAGAGCCCGCCCGCAGCGGCGGTTAACCACTACATGTGGGGGTTACAAAGGCAATGACTGGGTAGATGTCGTCCCTCACCGGTAGAATTGCTGGCGGAACGTGCACGACCCCGCAGAGCGCGGGCAAGCCGAGCGGAGCGGGGTCGGTGAACCAGTTGGGAAGCCGGTTCAACGAACTTAACACCGTCGGGCGCAATCGAGTGCCTTCGGCCCACACCGTGCGCGTCCTGTAAGGACGATTCATCATGGCTACCAACACAGGGCGCGGCTCTCGCGTCGGCGCGGTGAAGGGGCGATCGCAGTTCGTCAACCCGACGAACGGCACGCACGTGAAGCGCGACACGACGACGGGTCGCATCATGGACGTCAAGTCGGACAGCGCGCCCTTCAAGGGCGTCCGGAAGGAGAAGTAGGCGTGGCACGCAAGCGCTACGAGGTCGTCTACAAGAACTTCGACTGGGCTGTGACCCACGCCGGCTCCACCGCCTCGACGCACGGCACGAAGTCCGCCGCGACCCTCGCGGGCGCTGTGCTGGCGCGGCAGAACGAGCCGAGCCAGCTGATCATCCACAACATGGACGGGACCTTCGAGGAAGAGCGCACGTACGGGGATGACCCCTTCCCGCCGCGCGGCTGACCCGCCGAACGCTAAGTGACGTGGCGAGGCGGTCGGCACCTGCGGTGCTGGCCGCCTCGCCACCCGCTGACCTCCATCGCCGGGGCCCGCGCGCAGTGCGTCACCCGCCGCCTCCGTGACGGCGTTCCTCGCGCCGATGGCACGAACCGGCGCGGCGCGTGACCGCCAGCAGCACGCGACGACGGCGTGTGACTTGAACGTCGAGGCGCGAACCGCTCCAGCTCGTCACAGGCGTCTACACGTCCGTAGGACAGCGCCTCGCACGCGGAACCGCGGCACTCGCGTCCCCATAGGCGGTCCGCTCTATACGCCCTGAGTCGTGAGGGTTGACTTGACACAACCCCATATCTGGACAGACTAGATGTGTCGCCCCATTGCGGTGGGGTTGGAAGTGAGCCTCGGGAGATCCTGCTGGAAGTAGGGCCCGAGGCTTCGCGCTTTAACCGGTCAGCTCTCCACGGTGATGATCTCGATGCCACCGAGCGCGGCGAGCGGGTCAGGGTTTCCGACACGGTCCTGGACGATGGCTCCACACACGATGTCCGCCACCCAGAGCGCAGGTTCCGTCGGGCCCGTGCGGTGGTCGAGCCGGATCGGTGCGGCAAGTGCGTGCGAGGCGCGGAGCGTGTCGAGGTGGTCGCGGTCTCGACGGTCGTCCGTCGAGCCGCGCGACTCCGCGACGACGAACGCAACGTCGCGTGTGCTCAGCTCGTAGAGCAGCCGCTCCAGCGTCTTGCGTCGGCGCCGCTCGAGCGGCTCGCCGACGTCCATGCACCGCACGACGACCAACTGCTCGAGCTCGAGATCCGCGACAGCGGCCGCGAGCTCGAGGCGCCGGGCATCGCTCTCCTCGTGCCAGTGCACCTTCCCGACCTTCTTGAGCCTCATCCCGTGCATGACGTCGCGTACCGCCTCGAGGTGCTCCTCATCACAGATCGCCGCGGCGAGGATGTACGTGCCGGGGTCGCGGTTCTCTTGGGAGCCGGATTCGTCGACGAATGCGATCCGGGTCACAGGTGCGCGTCGCTGTCGTCGCCTGCAGTAGTGAGGACGGCGACGCGGTTCCGTCGAATGAGCTGCTCGATATCGTGCATGAGAGGGCGTTTGCCTCTCGCGCTTGTCATGCTCTCGACTGTAGCGACCACCGCAGCACTGCGCGCCCTTCGCCGCGGAAGGAGCTGCGGGCTGAGTTGTGCGGCGTGCGCAGGCAGCGACGCTGCTGCTGTGGAGAAGGACCGTCGCTCATCCAACTTTCGGGGCGCCCTGGTCGATCGCTGGGGGACTCTCCTTGGGGAGGTACCTGGCACTGATGACTATGGCAGCGAGCGTCATCACTGTGGTGTTGAGCATGGCTGACGCGGGGCCAAGGTGGGCGGCCACGTCCCACAGAGAATGCGCGACAATGATGCCCCAGATGGTGCCCGTCCGCCGGTAGATCAGGACGAGTAAGAGCACCCACACGGAGAGCCCGATCGCACCCACGCCGTAGTACATATGGAAGGGCAGGCGCACGACGACAGCGGTGATGCACACAACTACCCATGGGCACCCGATTCGACGGAGACCGACGACCACGACGCCGAGCAAGGCGAGCTCCTCGGTCGGTCCGGCCATAGCTGAATCTGCCAGCCCGAGCCACTGAGCCCACGCACCGTCATAGGTGCTTGCGGGGAACCCCTTCTGAGGAAGCTGCAGAACGGTATTGACGAGGCCTACCGTCGAGAATCCGAGACTGATCGCGAAGGTAGTAAATGGGATCGACAGTGCCCCCGCGACCCATCTCCCCGGGTGGCGATAATGCACGGTGCTCCCCCCGGGGACGTGGAGGCGTACGAGCGTGACGAGAGCCCAGCCGGCCAGAATGGAGAACACGACGTCGTGGAGCACGCTGAGGACCTGGTCTTGCACTGACGCCGCAGATCCGTCGTAGGTCGGGGCCGTGTAGGGGATGCCGATGAGGATCCGGACGGCCGCGATCGTCCCGGCGCCGAACTCGATCCACCAGAGGACGGCGATCAACAGCCACACGGACATGCGGAATGCTGTACGGGGCCAGCCCCGTTCGAGGGGCAGCGGATCCGCCTGTAGCCGGTCGACGCAGAGAAGCTGCTGCAGTTGCTCCGGGATCGCGCGGAAGCTGCTCACAACATCGACGCGGCGAGCTCGTAGTCCACGGTCTCGAGGTCTGCCTCGCCGATCGTGTTGCGCTGCGCGGCGCCGCCCCACCATGCCTCGGCGCGAGTGCGGCGGATCTCGGCCTGGTCGATCTCGGCGGTCCAGTCGCGTCGCAGAAGCGCGATGCGACCGGTCTTGCGGGCGCCCATGATCTCGTAGGCGATGAGCCATCCCGAGCCGGCGATTCCGCCCACGCCGGGGCGCTCGGCCATCAGGAACGTCAGGAGCCACCCGTGCTCGTTGCCGCCTGGCACGCCGGCGCCACGTAGCCGGTATCCCCAGTCCGCTTCTGCAGTGGTCGTCTGCTCGTCCTCTCGGCTGGCAGGGGCGTTCTCGGCTGTCTTGAATTCCTCGATGGTGTTGTAAATGCGCATGGCCGTCCTCCGCTCGGTCGCTGATGGCTCCCGAGCATAGACAGCGCCTGTAGATGCCCTGTCGACATGGCCCGTTCGCCGGCTTCGGCGCCACAGCAGGCAGCCTCGTCGCCGCAGTCCTCAACGCCGCCGTACGAAGGGCGGCCGCGTGTGGGATCTCCGCGGCCGCGATCCGCGCCGTCGGCCTGCTGCTCCCGAGGCCGTCTGCCGGCGCTCACCAGAGCCGAGCGCCGCATTGGCGATACATGTAGTGGCTGCCCCCTCCGGCGGCGCGCATCGCTACTCTGCCCAGATGACCGACTTTGATGCCGAACTCGAGCGTCAGCTCGCGGACTTTCGACGACACGACGAGATCACCGCTCAGCAGGAGCAAGACGTGGTGGCGCGTCGGCGCCGAGCCGCGCGCGAAGTCCAGGACCTTGTGGCCCAGATCGCCGTCCGTCTTGGCGCCGCCTCTGTAGCCACATATCCTCTGCTCGGTGTACGACCAAAGCGCTTACTGGTTCCCGCGCGCGCCGTCGAAGTCGGCCGCGTATGGGGGGTAGGCGGCGCTCTCGTATCGACCGACGGCCGCCTCCTAAGAGGCAGGCTTCGTCGTACCCTCTCAGAGCTCGAAGTCAATACTGATGAGCATCGGCTGATGCAATGGGCAGCCAAAGGGAGGCTTTACGCTGTCGGCGATTCAGACGCACTTGAGTACGCCCTGCGACATGCGCGCGGGTCGGGGTTGGAAACCCCGTGGGGAACGCTCGAGTACCTTCCGGTCCTCGAAGGCGAGCTCGGCGGCACGATCGACCCGCACGATTCCGTCATCAGCATTAAGGCGTTTCTTGCCCGAGAAACCGCGAAACTGATCCAGTCGACGAGCTGACTGCACGCACGTAATTCGTCGTCACGGCGAACCCGTCTCACAGCGGCCGGCGCACACGGGGGAGTGCCCACGCCGCGGATGCCTGATCGCCCAGCCGTCGACGGGCCGACGTCAACGTCCCTGTGAGAGGTGTGCCGGCACTGCCCCGTGCGCCGTGCGGACTCTGCTGCTCGGATGCCTACGCTAGGCGCTCATCCGTCAGGACAAAGGGCTTGATCGCTTTGTTGATCAACACCCAAATCTTTTTGTTTTCTCTCGTAGAGGGTTCGTGGCGACTGTTGAACATATCAAGCAGGAACTTGTAATCGTTCTCCCCGTTGCCCCGATTGTATTCATTCGAGGGAAAGGCTCCATTTTCCCACAAGTCCGCAAGCAGTGCGCGTGTAAAATACTCGCCCGCGAGAGTAACGCGCATGCCGCCTTCAAATGCTGACCGCAGTTCGAAGAGACCCCGGAGGACAGACACATCTGCCGTTAGCTCGGCAACCTCGAAGAGGTCCACGCACACGCTTCCGATTGGAAATAGGGACTGTCGGGTATGTAGGTTATTGATCGTGTAGAGATAGACAAGTCCGGTTTTGCCACACACACATACTCCGCGCCCGGCCGGATCGTTCTCAAGGCCGGTCACGTACCACTCCTCGACAGCCTGCGCCCACGTGTGTGACCTCGATGATGCGAGCACGGCCCTCCGCAACGTCTCAAAATTGTGACTGGCCATCTGCCTCTCCTGTAAGAAACCTAGTGCTCCCGGTGCGTTTTTAGAAGACCCACGGACCGCCAGTGGTGACGCTCTGTTCATCGGCCGCCACCGCGCGCTTCCGCGATACGCGCGCAGGCGATCGTCCGAACGGGCCCGGCTTACGCGTTGTTGAGGTCGCTGAGAACATCGGCGGCGAGTGCTTTCCAGTCGTCGCTGGTGAGTCCGCCGCCAATGACGGATGCCGCCCACTGGACGTCCTCGTATTGGCGCTCGGACCAGCCCGGTTGTCGATCTACTACGCGGAGCATGGCTCTGGGGGTTTCCCAGAAGAACGCGAACGTGCTCTTTCGCACATCTGCTCGCATAAGTGCGCGTGTGCCGTCCCTGGACCTGCGCAGTTCGGCGTTCAGTGCAGGGAACGAGCTTGCGTGCGACCATGCGCTATACGCGCTCGCCACCGCTAGATCGAGGGAGGTCTTGCTGTAGGAAAATTCTCGGTGTCCGTTGAGGATCATGCCGAGGGCGAGGCCCTCGGAGAAGCTGTTGCGCTGCTGAGTCGGAGATTGCATGCCTCATCCTGGGCTGTGCAGACTGCCGGGACCAGTACCCGAGGAGGGGTCACAGATCACCCGGGGCAGCCGTGACATGACATAAGGTACATTAAAGGTTATCGGCGCTCAGGTCGAGGAGTCGACAGGGTCGCTGGACGCCGTTCATCGCAAGCAGCTCGCGACCGACTTCAACAACCTCCAGGCTGTCGGTGGGCCGACGAACGCGGCGAAGTCGGATCTGGGGCCGGCAACGTGCCTTCCACCGACTGCCTGGTATGACTGTCTGTACGTCACCCGATTCGCGTACCTTCTGAGCATGTCCGAGCTCACGATCGACGACGCCGACCGCGCCGCGATCGACCGCACGCTGGGCTCCTGCTCGTGACCCACCGGAGGATCCGGTGATGGCGACGGTCTCGACCGTGCCCCCGGCGATCGAGGGGCTGCCGCGCGCGGGCGTCGTGGACGCTTTGCGGATCGCGTGGTGGATGCGCCGTGGCTTCTGGCATGGCTTCCAGCACTCCCGCGGAGCTGCGCGCGTCGTGGCGCTCTACCTCGCTGTCGCGTGGTGGGTGCTCAGCCCGCTCATCGTCGTGCTCCAGGTCGTCCTGGTCACGTGCCCGTGGACGCGGTACTACCTCAGCCCCGAGCGCGACGTCGTGCTCGCGCTGTTCGGGACCCGCACCGGGTGGCACATCGGCGACCACATCGCGGCGGCACCAGGAACGGGCCGCGGCCGCGCGCTGCGCGTCCTCCTGCTGCCCGAGCTGCTGCCCGTCGCGGACGCCCGGCGCGTGACGATCCACGCGACGGCCGCGTCACCCGAGCTGGCCGCGCTCTACATGGCTGAGCTCCCGGGCCTGGTCGACGTCGGCGGAGGCATGTTCCGCGGCCGTCGTCTCCGCCGGCCCCCGGCTGCCTGAGCGCGCTCGCGCCGCGAACGCGATCAGCTCGGCGCTGTGCTGCACCATCCACGGCACGGCCGTGTTCAACGAGTGCTCGCGGCGGATCCAGATGCGCTGGCCCTGGTCGTTGCGGGCGTCGGCGTAGACCTCGAACGTGAACGGGTCCCCGAGCTCCGCCCGGTGCCGGATCACGTACCCGAGCACAGGACGGTCCTCGACCTGGATCCGCCAGTAGCCAGCCTCGAGATGCGCCCACGGGTGCTGTCCCGTGCTGCGCACGAGGCTGTCGATGCCGTCGAGCTTGCTCTTGACCTTGCTCAGCGGGGGCTCCTCCGTCGATTCGATCGAGTGGGAGCGCCCGGCCGCGCTCGTCGGCAAGCGTACGGAGATGGACCGACACGCGCTGTTGTAGAGGCCGAAGTGCGGGCGCACGACGAGGCCCCTGCCGAAGTTCTCGGTAGGGGCCTCGTGTTTGGTTCGAGCGGCTACGCGGCTTCGGTCCGGGCGGTGTTGGCGCGAGCCCACTGACGGGCGACGAAGCGCTTGTGGGCGGCCACGAGGTCGTGGTCCTTGTGGAGGGCTTCGGCCGTCACTCGTCGGATGGTGGCCCTGCCGCGCGTCAGGCCGGGCTGCTTCCCCAGTACGTCCTTCTGGGTCAGCAGCTGCTTGCCGTCGGCCAGCGTGACAGCCCGCTCGAGCTGAGCGAAGCCGAGGACGGTCGTCCCCCAGAACCGCGGAGCCGCCAGAAGCAGAGTCCGGCGGGCCCATCCATCGGGGACCAGCAGGAGCGGCTTCCCGTTGACGACCGGCAGCGTCACTCGGGTGGCATCGTTCCAGCGCAGCCGATCCGGATCCCAGGCCTGCTTCGAGTAGGTCTCAACGATGTGATCGCCGGCCGTGAACTCCGCGAACCTGTTCACCTGATCGGCGGTGAAGTCCGCGAGGGGCTTGAACATGATGCGCGTCGCGATGTCGGACGTGATGTCCCGATCCACTCCATCCACGAAGAGCGCGATGTCCTCGAGCTGGCGAAGCAGGCCCACGCGAACGAAGGCATCGAGGTCAGTGGTCAGTGTGTCCCAGATCACCTGGCCGATGTCATCAGCACCACCGTGACCGCTGAAGCCGAACTTGGACATCCCCAGGCGGCTCTCCCATGGCTCGCAGAAGTGCTGGAGGAGGTCGAGTCCATGAGCGCGATCGACCGGCGACGTGGAGAGCACGCACCGCGTGATCTCCTCGAAGAACGTGTCCGCGCAGCGGAGCGCCTCGGACGCGAAGGGATCCGGCGCATGACTGAGCCGGATCGCGTGGGGATCGAGGAACAGCCTGTTGTCCTTGCTGACATCGACGTCGGTGAACGGCACGGGGCCGGTGATCTGGTAGTGATTTCGAACGGTGGCCATGGCGGCCCCTTCTCTTGGGAGGAAGGGTCCAGAGGGTGCTTTCGGAGGTTGGTCCCCCTATGCTGGATGTTGACTACTGAGTCGCATCCGGCCCTCTGGGCCCGGTGCTGGCCTGGTTTCGGTTGCACCCGAAACCAGGCCAGAGTCTTTTAGGTGGCGCTCGCGTCCTCGCTTGCGCTCTCTCGTGCCTTCGCGTCCTCAGCTGCCTTGTTGCGGTTGCTGACGGCCTTCGCGCCTGGCTGGCTCGTGTCGATCATGAGCATCCCGTCCTCGACGGTGGGGGTCCACCGATACGCGTCCGTCGTGTCCATGCCGATGTACTGCGTGAAGCGGGTGCCGGCAATCAGCCACGGGCCCTTGTCCGCCTTCTCGGGGTTGGTGACCTGTGTCCGCACGGGGTAAGCGTTCTGATTGGTGAGCGGTGCCGGTCGGAAGCCGATGAGCTTCCGCTCCGGATCCCAGAGGAGTTCGACCCCTTCGGGCTTGCCGATCGCCTCGTAGGCGGCACGGTTGATGGACATCAAGCCGCGCTTCTGGATCGTCACAGAGGGCGTTGTCGGCGCAGGCGCTGACCCCTTGGCGTATACCTCCCAGGGCATTGGACTCCTCTCGATGAACCGGTACGGCTCGATCGTACCATCGAATCCCTTACGCATGCGAGGTGTTGGTTCGAGAAGGCCGACGTGGCGTCGGGGTCTCGCCCGCGGGGCGTGCAGAGTGCACGCGTCAACTACACCTGCTTAGGATCCGCACCAACATCCATGCCGCACGTCGTGTCGACACTCAAGCTCACGGCGCCGTGCTTCGCGAGTCGTCAAGTGCGCGGCGCCGTCGTCGGCGCCGACGTCCACGACGCGACTACAAGCGTGACGCGGCCGCTATGGAGCGGTGTCAACGTAGCGTGACAACGGATGTTCCGCTTAGTGAAAAAAGCTTGTTCAAGTTCACTAGTGAACTCAAGGATGCGATCAAGAATTTCAACAAGCTCGGCAATGTCAGACCGCGAATGTTGCCGACGACGGGATGTTCCTCTCTCTCTACGCGCTGCGCGCGCGAGTAGCACAGGTAGTGCCGTGCTGCACGACGACGCGTCACGCTCTACCGGACCCCATGTCGCACGACGGAGCGTCACGCCGCGTCGGGCCCCGCGGCGCTCGCATCCCCGCTTCTAGCGGGTGTCCCGCAAGCCTTGTCTTGTGAGACGCCTCGCGGGTCGTGCTCTGGCACTTCAGACCAGCCCGGGGGTTCCTGGCGGTCTGGGCGTCTGTCGCGGGAGCGTGCAGCGAGGCGTTACGCGTAGCAGTCCAGGGCGGCGGCCATGTGCTTGTCGCTCATGTAAACGAAATCGGAGACCAGCATGCCCCCTGTTCCCGGCAGTGGGAGCGACGGGGCCGCGATGGGAAGTACGAGGACAACGGCGAGCCCGCGCGCACGCGCAGCCGCCCGGGCGTTCAGTCGATCGGCCGACTGCACGGTCCAGTCGCGGATCACGGCCTCGTCTGCAGCTTCGATCCACGCGTCGCGGGCCTCTGTGTCAATCCATGCCTCCCCGGGGGTCGGGGTCGCGAGCACTGGGGGGATCGCGCGCGCCATCGGGCCGAGGTCCCCGGTCTCGAAGAACCTGGAGACAAGGGCCTCGCGAGAGGGCGACGCGATCGCCCACTCCAATGACTCGATCCAACGGACGGAGAGCTCGTGGACGAGGAGTGCCGCGTCGTCGGCGGGAAGGGCCGCACTCACAGGAGCGGGCGTGAGTGACTTCGGGATGGCAGTGACCTCGGAGCCGCACGCGTCTCTTGCGTACAGCAGCCGCATCAAGTGTCGGTCGTGCACGAGAGTCATTCCCTCTGTGCCCCTTCGCCCGGACGTTGTGGGGATGTGCTCGATGCGCATGGGTCTCCTCGGGTACTAGCACTGAGGGGAGGATCTTCCGCACTCAAACTCGGAAGCAGACGTATCTGTGCACAGCCCTACGTGAGAAGTCCTCTCACGCCTTCGTCGCGTGGGCGCAGTCCCGCATGCCATGGGTTGTGGGACGTCCCACAACCGCTCAGAGCTTGCCGCATAGCACCGCGGCCGCGCATGTCCCGCAACCGTGGCCCACAAGGGAGTGCTTAGATGGGACTGTTCAGCGTCGGTTGCGAGACAGGTATGCGTGACGACCAAGCTCAACGAGTCCTCATTCGGCGGCACCATCGGCCCGATGGTCGTCGTCATCATCTCCGCCCCATCGACTCCGACCGCCGGTGCGCTCTGCCTCGTCGGCGGGACCAGGGCCAACGCTTCGCTGATCCGCCTGAAAGCTTGCCTCATCTGCGCTCGAATTCCGAGACAACCGCTCTCTGGCCAGGCCGCGTACGAAATAATAAATATTATCAGCTAGCCTCTGACGCTTCGAGAGGGTCGGCTAGATGTGTCGGTGCTAATCGGACTCAAGCGGCCGCATCCCATGCTTCATCCTGCATGTGCAAAGGTCCCGTCAGTATGACGGGGCCTTATTTGGCTTGTGTATTCGGGGAGGGGGCAAATCCACTGCGGGAAGTCACACTATGGCCAGTCCCATGGACGCGAAGGGGGCTCGCCAGTCATTGTCCGGCGAGCCCCCTCCCTGTTCAGTGCTGCGACCGGATCACCAGTGCCAGAATTGGACGGACGTCCGCGCTTGCGGGTGGACCGCGTCCCAGAAGGAGAAGATCCGGTAGATGCCGTTGACGCTCGACATCATCTCGTCGCAGGGGCTCACCTGCTTCTTCGGGTCCGTCTCGTAGTTCGTCAGGCGAGCGAAGTCCTCGCAGGTGATCATGCGATACGAGTGCACAGCGGTGGATCCGGCGAAAGCGGATCCGTAGTACTTCCTCATGTAATCGAGCTTCGCGTCGCAGGTGCTCCCGCCGTCCTTCCGGACCACCACGGCGAGGCCCGAGCCGATCCACTCGGGATCTTCCTTCTGCGACCGGCTGTTGGAGTTGTACCAGCCGCAGACGCGCAGACCCGAGTACGAGTTCTGGTAGGGCCCCAGGTTGATGGCGGACGCCTCCAGGGGCGGTGCCGGTGCGGCGCTGACCGTCGTAACGGATGCTGTGGTCGTGTCGGCTGCGTTCGCCGCGGGCGCTACCGTCAAGGGTGCGACGGCGATCAGGCAGAGCGCGCCGAGTACGGCGAGTGCATGCCGAGCGCGTCGGACGGGGACGGTCGACATCGCGGACAGGGGCAGTGGTGCGGTCATGGTGACCTTCCTCTAGGAAGACGGTGGCGGGCAGCGTGACGGGAACGGTAGCCCAGAGGGAGAACGGCGAGGGAACCATTCCCCAGCCCTCCGTGTCCCGCTAACGCCGGGGTCGCGCGACGCGGATCCGCAGCGGCCGGTCCAACAGTTTCGACACGGTCGAGTACGAGAAGCGGTACGTCATCGAGCGGGGCTTCTGCCGCCTCGGGCAGTGGCGAGGGCTCGTGACCCGGTGAGACGAACTCGAGGATGGGCAGTGGACTTGAGCACTTTTGCCGGCCGGCAGCCCACGAGACCCCTCGCCAGGGAGCGGCCGCCAGAGCCCGCACAGCCCGCATATGACATAATAAAGGTTATCGGCGACTCAAATCGCCCTCGGAGAGGGAAGGTCGACAGGCGGCTGGACGCCGCTCATCGCGGGCAGCTCGCGACCGCCTTCAACAACCTCCAGGCCTTCGGTGGGCCGGCGAACTAGGCGAAGTCGGACCAGGGGTCGGGGACCTGGCTGCCACCGGCTGTCGCCTATGACTGCATGTACATCACCCGATTCGCGTACCTTCTGGGCATGCACGAGCTCATGATCGACGATGTCGACCGCACCACGATCGACCACACGCTCGGCTCGTGCTCTTGACGCACCGGAGGGTCCGGTGATGGCGACGGTCTCGACCGTGCCCCCGGCGATCGAGGGGCTGCCGCGCGCGGGCGTCGTGGACGCTTTGCGGATCGCGTGGTGGATGCGCCGTGGCTTCTGGCACGGGTTCCAGCACTCCCGGGGCGTTGCGCGCGTCGTGGCGCTCTACCTCGCTGTCGCGTGGTGGGTGCTCAGCCCGCTCGTCGTCGTGCTCCAGGTCGTTCTCGTCACCTGCCCGTGGACGCGGTACTACCTCAGCCCCGAGCGCGACGTCGTGCTCGCGCTGTTCGGGACCCGCACCGGGTGGCACATCGGCGACCACATCGCGGCGGCACCAGGAACGGGCCGCGGCCGCGCGCTGCGCGCCCGCCTCCTGCCCGAGCTGCTGCCCGTCGCGGACGCCCGGCGCGTGACGATCCACGCGACGGCCGCGTCACCCGAGCTGGCCGCGCTCTACATGGCTGAGCTCCCGGGCCTGGTCGACGTCGGCGGAGGCATGTTCCGCGGCCGTCGTCTCCGCCGGCCCCCGGCTGCCTGAGCGCGCTCGCGCCGCGAACGCGATCAGCTCGGCGCTGTGCTGCACCATCCACGCCACGGCCGTGTTCAACGAGTGCTCGCGGCGGATCCAGATCCGCTGGCCCTGGTCGTTGCGGGCGTCGGCGTAGACCTCGAACGTGAACGGGTCCCCGAGCTGCGCGCGGACGCGCATCACGTACCCGAGCGTGGGCCGGTCCTCGACCTGGATCCGCCAGTAGCCGGCCTCGAGATGCGCCCACGGGTGCGCGCCGACGTCGCGCACGAGGCTGTCGATGCCGTCGAGCTTGCTCTTCACCTTGCTCACCGGGTGCTCTCCTCCGTCGATTTGATCGGGTGGGAGCGTCCGGCCGCGCTCCTCAACGAGCGCACGAGAGGCCACCGACCGTCGGCCGGAAGAGGGGAGGCGCCCCGAGCGTCGGTCGCTGGGCGTGCGACGGTAGACGTCTTGGGGAGGGTCTTGCTCTTCGTCTTGCTCTTCGTCTTGCTGTGCGTTTTGCTGATCGTCTTGCTCATCGTTCTTGGATGTCATAGCTTTGACACGCCTCCCGTTACGACGGGTCAGGAAGAAGACCTTGGAACCCCAGCCGGACGACTGGATCTAGGGTCTTTCGCTTTTTAAGGGTCCAGCGAGTCCGTCGTGCGCGCCTCGATGAGCAGCGTCGACCGGAGCTCGTCGTAGTGATCCGTGTTGCCGAGGTGGGCGGCGTTGATGGATCCCAGGACGGCGTCTGCGATCCACAGCAACGGCTCGTCTCCGCCGCGCTGGTGGCCGATGCGGAGCCGCCGGTCAAGCCCCTGGGCCTGCAACCCCACGATGTGGGCCCGGTCCGCCTTGTCCTGGCCGTCGGACCGGCACTCCAGGGTCAAGTCGAACGTCTCCATCGTGACGAGCTCGTGATAGAGCGTCTCGAGGCTCTTGCGCCGGTACCGCTCGACCTTCTTTCGGTACGTGTCGAGGTGGGAGACGACGATGTTCATGGGCCCGAGCTCGACGATGCGAGACACGATGTCGCGATGGCGCCGGTCGCTCTCATCCGTCCAGTGGAGCTTGATCTGGCCCGGCAGCAGCAGCGGCCGCAGCTGCTCGCGAATGCTGTCGCAGTCCGCCTCGTCGATGAGCGCCGCGCAGACCAGGTACTCCTGCCGCTCTTCGCCCCGGCTCGCCGTTGACTCGTCGAGGAAGGCACGGAAGGCGGAGGGGGGCACTCCCCCACGCTAGCCACCCACGCGCCGACACTTGTCCGGGCAGCGTGCGCCGCGACCACGTCGGACACGAGTTCGACGGTGGTGCATCCGTGCATCACCGCTACTTCGAACCCGTGATCTCCTAGAGGCGGATCCACGCGGTAGGGGTATGGATCTATTCGCTCAGAGGGGGCACGTTGGCCTCAGATCGACTTCTAAGCGCCAACTGTCAACTACGGGTCAACTACACCCACCCGTGATGCAATCGTGCCTCAAATCGCATTTTTCGCCCCTTCCAGTGGGTGGGTCGACTACGATGAGACAAAGAAAGACCCCGAGTGGCACGTAGCCACCTCGAGGGTGGCCGGCTACACGGGGTCCAGAGTTCTTATCTAGGGAACCTCTTGATCCTAGCCCGCTACGCGACGACCCCGTCGGGGTACGTCTCGCAGCGGGAGTGGTCGGCCGAGACCGCACCATGGCAACTAAGCCCCCGCTGCACTCCGGCAACATCGCCCCCAGCTCCGGCCAGTACGCGCTCGTCGGGCCTCGTGGAGGCGACACCGGGCAGGAGCGCACCGTCACCCGTGGCGAGCCCCTGTCTCCCACGCCGCGCCCCGGCATGGGATACGTCCAGGCCGATCGGACCCGCAACGGTTCGGGTCGCAAGTAGCACCAGCAGCATCGGGCGCATCGCCGCCTGATCTGCGCGTCCGGTAGAACACCGGGACAGCGAAGCGCACTCATGCGCTCACGCACGGCGATGGCCCTGGGACATGTCCCAGGGCCATCGTCGTTTGTGTCCTGCATCCCTTGTTTTGTGAGACGCCTTGTGGGTCGTGCTCTGGCACTTCAGACCAGCCCGGGGGTTCCTGGCGGTCTGGGCGTCTGTCGCGGGAGCGTGCAGCGAGGCGTTACGCGTAGCAGTCCAGGGCGGCGGCCATGTGCTTGTCGCTCATGTAAACGAAATCGGAGACCAGCATGCCCCCTGTTCCCGGCAGTGGGAGCGACGGGGCCGCGATGGGAAGTACGAGGACAACGGCGAGCCCGCGCGCACGCGCAGCCGCCCGGGCGTTCAGTCGATCGGCCGACTGCACGGTCCAGTCGCGGATCACGGCCTCGTCTGCAGCTTCGATCCACGCGTCGCGGGCCTCTGTGTCAATCCATGCCTCCCCGGGGGTCGGGGTCGCGAGCACTGGGGGGATCGCGCGCGCCATCGGGCCGAGGTCTCCGGTCTCGAAGAACCTGGAGACAAGGGCCTCGCGAGAGGGCGACGCGATCGCCCACTCCAATGACTCGATCCAACGGACGGAGAGCTCGTGGACGAGGAGTGCCGCGTCGTCGGCGGGAAGGGCCGCACTCACAGGAGCGGGCGTGAGTGACTTCGGGATGGCAGTGACCTCGGAGCCGCACGCGTCTCTTGCGTACAGCAGCCGCATCAAGTGTCGGTCGTGCACGAGAGTCATTCCCTCTGTGCCCCTTCGCCCGGACGTTGTGGGGATGTGCTCGATGCGCATGGGTCTCCTCGGGTACTAGCACTGAGGGGAGGATCTTCCGCATTCAAACTCGGAAGCAGACGTATCTGTGCACAGCCCTACGTGAGAAGTCCTCTCACGCCTTCGTCGCGTGGTCGCAGTCCCGCAAGCCTTGGGTTGTGGGACGTCCCGCGAGCGGTCGAAGCGCTCCGCGGAACACCGCGGCCGCGAGTGTCCCGCAACCACGGCCCACAGGCGCCTACCGCTCCGCGTCGACGAAGTCTAATTTGAGCGTCCTCCTCAAGGAGCCAGGCGCTGGCTGACCCACCAACGACGAGAGGGCCGACCCATGCCGGGTCGGCCCTCTCGTGCGTCCTGGTGGCGCTAGCTCGTAGCGGCGCGGTACTCCTCGAGCAGGTCCGCGGAGATGCGGCCGCGCTCGGAGACCTTGTGGCCGTGCTCGCGCAGCCACTCCCGCGCGGCGCTGAGGTCCTGCTTCGGGGCCGAACCGGCAGAGCGGCGCGGTGCGCCCTTCCCGGTCGTCGCACGTCCGACGCGGCGGCCCTTGTCGACGTACTCCTCGAGCGAGGTGCGCAGCTTCGCCGCGTTGTCGTCGGTGAGGTCGATCTCGTAGTTGACGCCGTCGAGCGCGAACGGAACGGTCTCGCCCTGGCCCTCTTCGATCTGCGTGCCGTCGATGTCGTCAACGAGCGTGGTCACTACTTTGCGGGCCATCTAATTTCCTCCCCAAGCGGATTCAGCGCCTGTTGACGCGAGTGATTCCACCATATCTCCGCGCGTCGTCATTCGCGATACCGACGCACGTGCGGTACTCGAATCGCGCACCCCCAGCAGTTGGTTCCTCTCTTCGAGGCCCAGGGAGTGTGGCTAGTTCGCTGGGAACAGAGTGGCGAGCACTCCCGCCGTACCCGACAGGACCAGCCCGATACTCGCGATCACGAGGTCTCGGCCAGCCCCCGCACCCAGCACCCGCATGACGCTCTCCGTCTCGTACCCGGGCTGGAACGACTCTCCGTAACCAGCCCGCCGAGGTAGCCCATTGGCTAGGTGGTGTGCTTGGAACTCAGCAATGATCTCTCGCTTACGACCAGGCTCGCGTGCTTTGGCGGTTTCTTCCTCCTCGTTAAGTTCTAGGGCTCGGGCAAGTTTCTCGCGAGCGTCGAGGTACCGCACTTTGGCCCCACGGGAGATGGCGATGAGACCGCCAAGGGTCAGCAGCATGCCCACGAGCTCCATCGCTGCGTACAGCAGCTGCAAGCCGGTCCATGGCATCAGGGGGTCACTTCTTCCGCGCGGGGAAGCGCTAGCGCGGATGCGTCTTCGACGGGGTGTCGGTCCACTGCGCGGTAGACGGTGGCGCGGCCGATCGAGAACAGGTCGCACAGCTCACTGATCGAGTGATCGCCGGCCCGGTACAGCGCGACGAGGTGCCGTTCGGCGGCGGGGGAGAGCTTGGGCTTGCCGCCCTTGAGCTTGCCCTTCTTGGCTGCGACCTTCATGCCCTCCTTGGTGCGGGCGCTGATCATGTCGGACTCGAACTCGGCGAACATCGCGAGGCTGTTGAACAAGAAGTTGCGGAGGGGATCTGTCGGATCGTGGATCGAGCCACCGATGCTCATGACGGCGCCCTTCGCTGTGAGCTCGGCGCCGATGTTCCGCAAGTCGACCATCGACCGGCCGAGCCGGTCGAGCTTTGTGACCACGAACGTGTCGCCCTCCCAGCACGCGGCGAGGGCTTCCCGTAGTGCCGGGCGGTCACGGTTGCGGCCCGTCAGACCGTGATCGACGTAGATGCGATCTTCGTCGACGCCGAGGGCCATGAGGCCGTCCCGCTGCGCGGTGACGTCTTGCGCGTCCGTGGAGACGCGGGCGTATCCGATGAGTTGTCCAGCCATAGGTCAAGTGTCTCAGGTGGGGCCCCCTCACCGGAACAGTCGCCGGACCACCTATCTGAGACGCATGATTCCGCGACCGACACTCGACACCGAAGTGGTCCGGGTAGGGATCCCTCGATGAGACGCAATCCTCGTGCTCGGGCGCATCGCGCTCGGCGTCATCGCCCTATAGTTGTGTGGCACAGAAGTGGCACAGAGGGGTGTTCTGTGGCACAATAGACACATGGGCATCGACTTCACGCGCAGCGCAGGCAAGCACCACATCCCTGAGCCCGACGCGCTGCATGCGATCAAGAACGCAGTGTGGAGCTCCACACAGGTGAAGGTGAATGAGGGCGACCCGCGTAGCCAGCGGCGGGTCTTCGTTGGCCCGCCGCATCCGCAGACGGATCGACTCGTTGAAGTGCTCGTGGAGCTCAAGCCCGGCGGATTCGTGGTCTACCACGTGATGGAGCTCGGCTCGTACTACCGAAAGCTGATGGAGGAGGAGAAGTGACACTCTCGAAGAAGGACCAGGACCGCTACGACCGCATGGCGGCAATCGAGGAGACGTCGACGGGTGCGACGCTGCCCGGCGACAGCGCGCATGGCGCCGACGCGGCCGAGATCGGGGCGCAGCTGCTCCTCGACGCGCTCGGCAGCGAAGCAGCCGTCGCAAAGGCAATCGGCCGGCCGAAGCTGGGTGGCGCGGCGCCGGATGGCGAGCACACGCCAACCATCCGTGTTCGCGTCCCCAAGGACCGCAAGGACCGCCTGGAGCAGCTGCGTATCGCGCATCACCGCAAGTACGCATCAGATGTGATCAGGGATGCGATCGACGAGTACCTCGACCGACACAAGGACGACCTGCACCGCGTCGCGGGCTGAGAAACGCGGCCGGGCGGCCGCCCGCGCAACATCGGCCGCGTCCAATGTCGAGTCGTGATCGAGGAGGTCGAGTCGCGCATCGAGGCGCCGCGGCTTCGTTCCGCTGCGCTCCACGAACCCGCGCCCATGAACTGTGTGGGGTGCGCTCAGGAGGCGGCGGGTGCTGTGGCATCGTGACCGCGAGCCCTCGCCTGGTCATGGCTACCGTGCTGACCCTGGCGAGCCGCGAAGGATGTGACGGGTTGCGGCCAGTGGTTCTCGTTCGGGTCCGACGTGACGACTTCACCGCGGGCGATCTGGCATCGAAGAGAGTGAGGGCAGCAGGCGTGCGAGCGTGGTTTGAGCAGGCGAAGGCGACGACCAACGGACGCCGTGGGCTCGTGGTGTTTCTGAGCTACCTGTTCGTGCTGCCTGTGACGCTCCTTGTGGCAGAGGTCGCGCTGCTCATCGGTGCGACAACGCTCGCGGGTGTCAGCGCTGTCATCACCTTCGGGCTAGGTCTCATCACTGTCCCCATTGCCGCGGTCGCGCAGGGCTATCACCGCGCACCAGACGCGCTGTCGCCAACCACGGCGGTGGTCTGGCATCTCACGTCGCAGCTCTGGGACGTCGGGGACAGGGTTGTCCTCGAGCAGCGCCGGTGCCGTTTGCGGTCCTGCATGCAGCGGTCGGATCGGCCGTTCGCCCTTCCGCGTCGCGCGGTGTTTGTCTTCACGGCAGATCCTGCGGATGCGCACGTGCGAGGGAACGTGACCCGGAGCCGGGCCCGCTACCTCTACCGACTCGACATCAGCGACACGTACGGGCAGGTCTTTCAGCGCGGCATCGCGGTCGCTATCGCGGGCAATGTCCACGCCACCGTCTCGGCCCGCCGAACCCTCACCGCGACCGACGTACCGACGCCCTAACGGGCAAGCCGCGCAGTGCGGCCGGTCCTCACCACGTCGGCGGAGTGCGGTATCTCCGTGGATCGTCGATCGGCCGAGTCGCGTCCTCCACGGGAGCAACGACCGTGCCGGGGAGCCGGGAGGCGAGCTTCACGAACAGCTGCCCGGACTGCTCGTTGGGCGACTCCATCGTCCACGCCGGCAACGACGAGAGGGCCGACCCGTGCCGGGTCGGCCCTCTCGTGCGTGCAGCTTGCTCTAGCTGTTCGCGCGGTACTCCTCGAGCAGGTCCGCGGAGATGCGGCCGCGCTCGGAGACCTTGTGGCCGTGCTCGCGCAGCCACTCGCGCGCGGCGCTGAGATCCTGCTTCGGAGCCGAACCGGCGGAGCGGCGCGGTGCGCCCTTGCCGGCAGTCGCGCGGCCGACGCGGCCGACGCGGCGGCCCTTGTCGACGTAGTCCTCGAGCGCAGTGCGCAGCTTGGCCGCGTTGTCGTCGCTGAGGTCGATCTCGTAGTTCACGCCGTCGAGCGCGAACGGGACGGTCTCACCCTGGCCCTCTTCGATCTGCGTGCCGTCGATGTCGTCAACGAGCGTGGTAACTACTTTGCGGGGCGGCCGCGCCGTCCAGGAGGGCAGCCCGCTCGCGCACGAGTTCTTCGGCATCCAGCAGGAGTACGGCTACCACGGCGACGCCCTCGGCAAGCTCGCCGCGGCGACGCTCACGAAGGCGCAGCACGTGGCCCTGCCGTCGTCCTCGGCGGCATCGAGGCGTCGCTCAGTCGCGACTCGTGGCGGAGCGCCCGCCCCGAGGTCGCCGAGTACCTCCGCCAGCTCGCGGCGTGGGGGTACACGCTGAGCGAGGTCGAGCAGCTCATCGTCGACACCGATGAGAAGCGCCGCGCCGCGCGCGACGCGGACGACGCTGCCGACGATGCCGAGGTGGACACTGAGGCCGCGGAAACGGACACGGACGCTGCCGAAGTGGACACGGTCACCGACGACGACGGCCCGAGCCCGTCAACGTGGATCCCGCGAGGAGGATCCGGAGCCCGACCCGGCCGAGGCCGCGTAGCCGCAGCGGGGCGCTCCCACTGGGAGCGCCCGCCCGCCGGGCACCACGAGCACACGGCCGCCGCGGGCGGCCGGCGAGGGGCGATCCCCTCGCGCTCCCCCGTCGACGGCGCACCGCGCCTCAGAAGGCCCGCGCGGTCACCCGCGGACGCGGCGCGGCCGGGCGGCTCACTCCCGCTCCCCCAGGACTGCGGCGATGCCATCCATGAGCGTGCGCGTCCCCCACCCGAGCAGGCCGACGTCGAACATCCGCGCGGTGAAGAACAGCCGTTGGTCCTCGGAGTCGCGGGCGATGTACGCCACGACGTCGTCGCCATGCACCACCTCGAGCTCCGCGTGCCGGTCGTACCGCTCGAACTGCTCGAGCCGGGACACCCGCCCGACGCCTGCACCACGAGCGCGAGGCCGCGGTACGCCACGTGCACCGGCTCCTCGCGGATCCGCTGCACTGATCGTCCGTCATCAGGTAGTCCACGCCGATGACATACGGCCGCCCATACCGCCGGCAGCCCCCGGCGTCGACGCTGGGCACTCCCCCGTCGACGCCGCCCTGTGGAGGACCATGGTGCGCCGCGCGCCGCCGCGCGCGGCTCGGCCGCGCTGGTCGCTGCGCTCCATCGGAGCCGCTGCGCGGCACAGCCACGGACCCTGCGGGCCGTTCTTATGCCGTGAAGCCTTCGGCAGTATGCGGTCGGCCGGCCGGAGCGCAAGCGGCTGCGCCGCCGGCTCCTCCGAGACTTTCGGGACGCGGTCGCAAGCTCCCTTATTTCGCCCCGAAACTCTCTCCCCCACCGCCCTACCGGGTTGCACTCCACCCGACCTCCCTAGAAGGCGACAAGCGCCTTCACGGCAAAAGAACGAGGAGGAGAGGAAGAACGATATGACTACCAGCACCGCCGCACCCCGTAAGACCACGGCCCCGCGGAAGAGCCCCGAGGAACGCAAGGCCCAGGCCGAGGCGCTGCACGCGAGTATCGCGGCCCAGATCGACGCGCTGCGCGACACTAACGAATGGCGCCGCTACCTCGACCGTGTGCGCGACTTCCACCAGTACAGCATCGGGAATCTGCTCCTCATCATGCAGCAGTGCCCCCCACGCCCGCGCCGTCGCGGGATTCCGGCAGTGGCAGGCCCGCGGCCGCCAAGTGCGCAAGGGCGAAAAGGCCATCCGCATATTCGGGTACAGCCAGAGAAGATCACCGAGGAAGACGCGCAGGGCGAGGAGACCGAACGCCGCATCCCCCGGTTCCCTATCCTCTCGGTCTTCGACGTGAGTCAGACGGATCCTGTCGACGGCGTGGAGGACGCCGAGCTCGTGCACGACCTCACCGGCACCACCGATCACGGCGTGATCGACGCCCTGACGGCGTTCCTCGCCGCCGAGGGCTGGACGGTCGCCCGCAAGCACCTCGACGGCGAGAGGAAGGGCTACGCCCGCCCCAGCGACCGATCCGTCGTCGTCGAGGTCGACGTCGCCCCGAGCAAGCCGCCAAGACCCTCATCCACGAGACCGCCCATGTCGTCCTCGGCCACACCGACGACCTGGCCGGGTACTGGGAGCACCGCGGGACCCACGAGACCGAGGCCGAGTCCGTCGCCTACGTCGTGGCCGGGGATGCTCGGCTTCGACACCAGCGCCTACAGCATCGGCTACATCGCCGAATGGGCCGACTGCGACCCCGAACTCGTCAAGAACACCGCTACCCGCGTCCTCGCCGCCGCACACCACATCGCCGCCGTCCTCGACCCGGACGACCCCCACGACACCCCCGCCGCCGCGTGACCGGGGCCACCGGCCGGTCCGGTTGGGCCGGCCGGGAGGGCCGCGGTTCCGGCTACGTCGCGCGGACCCATGCTTGCCGCCCGGCGCACGCCGGCGAGAGGGCGGGTAGCCGCTCCGCGGCGGGCAGCGACGACCTGGTGAGAAGTGCGCAGCAGGCTCCTCGAAAGCGGCCGTCCGTTGTCGAAAGCACCGGACTAGAGCGCTGATGGATATCCAGCCCTCCCGCAGTCATTCACCCCCCAATGTCACCGACCACAGTCCCCACGTCGGTCCCAGATTCATGCGCGGCATGCCCGCACAACAGTCCCCTGTACCACGCAACGCACTATCTAATACGCCGCGGGAATGAACCACGAAGCTCGCTCGCGGAGAGCCCGATATGCATTTCAAGCACGTGGGAAATACACCAGATTCCCAAAAAACAATGCCCCAAAGTATTGCCTTCGATGCCCCCGATGCCGTATTGTTCTATATATGGAAAGCAACCGCAGCGGCAACGACGAGAACGGAGCTCCGATGAACACCACCAGCGCCAACGACCAGAACCTCGCACAGGCCGTCGGCACCTCGACCGTCGACGAATATGTCGTTCCGGTCGACCCGATGGACCTTCTCCAGTGGCGATAGCTGCCAGTAAGAATCTCTTCTCAGGAGACGTTGTGATGGATACGCAGAAGCTGTCATCCGAGCAGGAGCTCGCATTCGACCTCGGCCGCGAGATCGGAATCATCGAGGGCCGAGCCGCCATGGAGGATCTCGCCGACCGGTACTACCGCGCCGCCTACGGCGACGAGCGTCGCCCGCAGAACCGGGCCATCGTCACCCGCGAG
>NZ_MZMO01000003.1 GCF_002240565.1 Clavibacter michiganensis subsp. insidiosus
GCCCTGGGAACCGACGCCCAGATCCAGTGCTCGACCTCGCCGGCCTCGACACGGCCATCGGAACCTTCATCGCCACCTACAACGACCGCCCGCACAAGGAGCTCGGGACCACACCGCGAACAGCCTGGGTCGGTGACGGCTGGCTGCCTCGGATGCCGGAGAGTCTCGTGGAGCTCGACGGGCTCTTGCTGACTGTGCCGAAGAGCCGCACCGTGCAGCGCGACGGGATCCACTTCCAGGGCCAGCGGTACCTCGCCTCCACGCTTGCCCCGGTCGCTGGCCGGACCGTGACCATCCGGTACGACCCGCGTGACATCTCCGAGATCCGCGTCTACGACCACAACACCTTCATCTGCGTCGCCGTCGACGAAGCCCCCCGAACCTGCGCATGAGCCTCCGCGACGTCGAGACCGCACGCCGCGCCCGCCGCCGCCAGCTGCGCCGAGACCTCAACGACCGCATCCCCACCACAGTCAGCCGCACCGAGCTGCCCACGACACCGCTACCACCGCGACGGCCGCGGCT
This sequence comes from Clavibacter michiganensis subsp. insidiosus, assembly GCF_002240565.1. Lineage (GTDB taxonomy): Bacteria > Actinomycetota > Actinomycetes > Actinomycetales > Microbacteriaceae > Clavibacter > Clavibacter insidiosus. Next base: position 526 of record NZ_MZMO01000003.1, read on the forward strand.
ACGCACCTATGAAGAGGACGGATGATGCCCGACACGTTCATCACCACAAAGGAGCACCGGCGGTTCGTCGAGTTCGCGAACGCCGTCCGGAAGGAGCAGACCATCGGGATCTGCCACGGCGACGCCGGCGTCGGGAAGACCAACTCCGCCCGCCGCTACGCGCACAGGGACACGCTCGAGCCCTACGTCCAGGAGTGGGGACGCCGCGGCGCGGACGACCCCAAGCTCGATGCCGCCGCCAACCGCTCGCGCGCCTGTTCTACACGCCCGACGTCCTGCCCCGGCCGAAGGACCTCATGCGCGAGCTCGACCGCTGGACCGTCGACCTCGGCATCAGGATCGAGGATCACCAGCGCACGATCGGGAAGATCACCGGCACCGGCGGCGACGCCCGCCGGTGGGTCGAGCTGTTGATCATCGACGAAGCGGAACGACTCACGCCCACCGCGCTCGAGCTCCTACGCGATCGGCACGACCGCGAGCACCTCGCGATCATCCTCATCCGCATGCCCGGCATCGACCAGCGATTCCGCCACTACCCCCAGCTCTACAGCCGCCTCGGCTTCGCCCACCGCTACCGCGCCCTCGGCCACGACGAGCTCTTCTTCGTCCTCGACCGCCACTGGAAGCGCCTCGGCCACACGCTCAACCCTGACGACTTCACCGACGCACAAGCCATCTCCGCGATCCAACGCATCACCCCGCGCAACTTCCGACTCCTCGAACGACTCTTCCCGCAGATCCAACGCGTCCTCAAGATCAACCAGCTCGAGACCATCACCGGACGACGTCATCGAAGCCGCCGCCAGCATCCTCGTCACCGGATGACGACATCAGGCGGCAACAGGACTGCGCCATCGAGCGGCGCTGCCCACAGCGGAACCATGCGTCTCAGGTAAGTGGTCCGGCGACTGTTCCGGTGAGGGTGCCTCACCTGAGACACTGGATGCATGGCTGGACAGCTCATCGGGTACGCCCGCGTCTCGACCGACGAAACAGGACGTCACCGCGCAGCGGGACGCCCTGACCGCGCTCGGCATCACCCCGGATCGGATCTACGTCGACCACGGCCTCACCGGCACGAACCGGAACCGCCCCGCCCTCGGAAGGCGCTCGAGGCGTGCTGTCCCGGCGAACGTTCGTGGTCACGAAGCTCGACCGCCTCGCGCGGTCGATCAGCGATGCCCGCACCATCGCCGACGAGCTGCGGCCAAGGGCGTAGCGCTCAGCATCGGCGGATCCGTGCACGACCCCACCGACCCGACCGGGCGCCTCCTGTTCAACATGCTCGCGATGTTCGCCGAGTTCGAATCCGACCTCATCCGCGCGCGCACCCGCGAGCATTGAGGATGTGGTCGATCGCAGTGCAATCGACCACATCGACCATGAGCTCGTACTGCTCAGCACGGTAAGCAAACCGAGTGACATACAGGCAGTCATAGCCAAGGCTGGTGACATCCACGTCGTCGCACCATTGCAATTACGCATCATTCGTGGGCCATCGACAACCTGGAGAAAGTCGGCTTTGCCAACATCAGTCGACGTCTTCGTCTGGGGGATGCGTGGCATTACGGCCCCGTGTGAAGCCGTCGCGGTAGCCAGCCTTGTAGCCCGCCTTCTTCGCATGACGCTCACGCCAGGCGAAACCGTCGACAAGCAGCTCGTGCTCACGAGACTTCGCGTTACGTCTGAGTCGCTGCGCGACCGCGATCGCGTACCCGGCGATGAGCGCCCCGCTCACGATAACCGAGGCGCTGACCATAGGTTCGTCGGTCGCGGATTGCACGTGGCACAGATCGTGTCAGATACCAGTTTGGAGGACAAAGCGAGCGCGGCGGCGTAGGAAAGACCCGGGATGAAATGTCTTCCCACTTGATGAGCCGTTTCGCGTGTGGCAATATTCCCATTTCGAGATCTCGTAGGCGGGAGCGTGACGCTCCGCATGCCGAGAATGCCGTAGAGGACCGGATTTAGCAGGCCAACGGTCGCGCCCACCAGCAGCACAAGGTTGGCGGCTTGCGGGGCACCGGCGAGGCGGAAAGCGACGTAGGGCGCCGAGTACCAGGCTGGTGATGAAACCCAAGGATGCCCGATGAGTTGTCTGGGCGTATAGATTGCTTGGCGTTGGCTGCGAACGAGGGTGATCGCGCCAAGAGGGCCAACGATGCCGACCATGGCGAAGATGAAGAGCTGCTGTCCGCTCACAGCATCACCTAGCCTCTGCATGACGAGGGATGTCGCTGCGAGGGGCAACTCACGGACCTCTCTCTAGAGGACCGCCCAGTCGATGACGTCGCTCGGACGGAAGTTGCATGCATTGCGATCAGGGCTCAGCGCACCGGGTAAAAGCGGGAGGATGTGGGCTGGTTCTCTCCGGGCGCCATGCGAAGGCCTGGGAGCACGACCGTGCGACCGAACTGGGTCAGTCACCTTCACGGTCATTGGGCCGTCCTGAATCGGAGACGGCGTGACCCAGTACCCATAGTCGGTGCGGCTGAGGCGCACCCACTGTCCGCCGGCCTGGATTTCGACGCGGTCAATGCGGTGCCAGCGTTTAAAATCTGTAGACCCGCCCACCAGCGTGACGAGCCCTCCTTAACGCGGATGGCGACAGCGGCACGGCCGGATCCTGGACGGTGACGTAGCTGATCGGGATGATGCCGGCATCGAAGTCGCCGATAGCACGGAATGCTTCCTCGCTCAGGTCGAGATGCCCGATCTCGCACTCGTGGCACTGGTCGACGACCTGAACGCGGACGGTGCCCTTTGGGCCCGTGACGTCGAGGAAGGTGCCGCACGCGGCAGCCCCGCTGTACTCGGGGCTGCTGAGCGCAACGTACATTCGGTCTGCAGGGACAGCCGGCATGGAGCAGTTGCCGTTCGCGATCGTGTTGCCCTGGCCCAGCGAGTAGTGCGTGGCACGGCCGTGCGTCGTGGGCCGAGCAGGCGGTGTGGGGTGGGCAGGCGGCGCCGCGGCCGCCGTAGCGGTGAGTCGTGGTGAAGAGGGAGCCGGGCCACCCGACGCCTGCAGGCCGACGTGAACGGTCTGGCCGGCGGCGAGCTTGCTCGCCCAGTCCCGTGCCGATGCAGGTTACGGTGCCGGAGGCGACGCTGCAGCGCATGCCCCAACTGGTGGCGATGGAGGTGGTTCCGGGGCTGGCCCATGAGACGGTCCATCCCGTGACAGCGGCTGTCGCGGTGACGTCGATGTTGGCTACGTAGCCCGATGCCCACGATCCGCCAGGCTGCCATTTCGCCGATACAGTGCCCGGCTTCGCCGGGCCAGGCTGTGGCGCTGGCTGAGACCCGGATCCGCCGGATCCTGGACCCGCCCCAGGCGACGGGTGCAGGATCGGCGCCAGTGTGTCGAGCTTCGTCTGCTCCGGGGTCACCCAGTCGGACTTCACGATGCCGCCGGTGTCTCCGCTGTCCGGGTTGAAGGCCCAGAACGACGAGCTGATCCCCGTGCTCGACAGATATCCGACGAGGGTGTTGAGCCACTGCTGTCGCTCGTGGTCTCGAGCTTCGTACCGAATTCGCCCACCAACACGGGCGCGATGTCCTTCTTCGCCAGGTATCCCCAGTGGCGTCCCAAATACCCGGCAGGTTCGCCGGATAGTTTGATGCGGAAAACCATGACTGGCCGTAAATGGTCGATGGGTAGTCGTGCGGGGAGTAGACGACGCGATTCGCGACGGAAAGTCGGACAGGTGCATTGCCTGCCAACCCGAGCGCACCGCCCCACCAGGTGCCGGATCCGTCGGCCTCGTGGTCGATGCCCTCCACGAGCACGAGGAGGTTCGGGTTCTCGGCGAGGACCGCATTCCCACCACGCTCGGCCGCTGCCCGCCAGTCAGTGGTGGCCGCCCCGGTACCCCAGGTGGCCGCGCCGTGCGGTTCGTTGTGCAGGTCTACACCTATGACGGTGGGTTCGGCTGCGTAGCGCTTGCGAGCATTTTCCAGTCGGAGATCCAACGCGACTCCGGGTACTGCGATGTGTACCAGAGCTCAGACTGGCCGCCCGAGTCCGGCCGGTGCTGGTCGAGGATCACATTGAGCCCTGCCGTCTTCGCGGAGGCGACGACGTGGTCCATGACCTGGAGTGCTGTGAGACCGGCGAGTGATGGGTCCGCACTGACACCCGTGACGCTGGATGCGGCGAGGCACTGGTTCGAGTAGGGCAGCCGCACGGTCGTGAAGCCCATCTGCTTGATGTGCTGCATGCCGCTCGCGAGGGTGATGGTGTCGAGGCCGTGCGGCGCACACGAGGAGGTCTCCATGCCGAACCAGGCGATGCCGCGGATCGTGTACGGGGTGCCGGAGGAGGTGACGATCTTCCCACCCGAGGTGTGCAGCCAGCCGGGCGGCGAGGACGCCGCACCCGGGCCCGCCGAGGCGGCAGGAGCAACAGGCCGAGCGGATGCGGCGGACGTAGCGCCGATCGCGAGCGCCATGGAGACGATGAGCCCGAGCACTATAGATGCGAGGCCTTGGCGAGATGTCATCCCGGAAGAGTAGTGAACATGATTAGATGCACTATTGACTTTATCCACAATTTTGTTGCGCACCCCTACACTCTCCCCTACCTGATAATGATTATCGATACCGATGGTTTCCTCGCTCGCATAATATTTTATAGAACATGGTCATTTCGTACCACCGGGATATATTGCGCCGCCCCCGACGTGATTGTCATTGCGGTCGACAATCATATTCGCCAATCAGCACAACCCGGACGAACCGACGCACCACCCTCTCAAAGCCCTAAAACCCATGCCTCCACCAACACCTCGGCAGGAACACCGCCGCACGCTCGCACACGGCTTCCACCGCTCATGTCGAGGCTCGTCCGTACGCCCGTCAACGAGCGCGGCCGGACGCTCCCACTCGATCGAATCGACGAAGGAGAGCACCCGGTGAGCAAGGTTAAAAGCAAGCTCGCTGGCGTCGACAGCCTCGTGCGCGATGTTGGCGCGCACCCGTGGGCGCACCTCGAGGCCGGCTACTGGCGGATCCAGGTTTGGGACGGGCCCGTGCTCGGGTACGTGATGCGGCACCGGGCGGAGCTCGGGGACCCGTTCACGTTCGAGGTCTATGCCGACGCCCGCAACGAGCTCGGGCAGCGGATCTGGCTCCGGCGTGAGGACTCGCTGAACTCGGCGGCCGCGTGGATGATCCAGAACAGCGATCGCCTCATCGCGTTCGCGGCCCGGCACGCAGCCGCGGCGCCGGCGGGTGCCGACGACGCGGCCGCGACCAGCTAGGTGTACCCGGCCATGACGTTGGTGACACTTCGGGGCGTGTGAGGAGGCCTCCTGGCTTGATGGAGCTGTCTAGTTCTGCCACTGCCAGGAGGCCTCGATGTCCCACGCTAATGCTCGTCTGACGGTTCACGGGAGGGTTCTCCTCGTGCGGCGGGTGGTCGAGGATCGTCGGCCGGTCTCGCATGTCGCGCGCGAACTCGGTGTGTCGCGTCAGTGCGCGCATCGGTGGGTGAATCGGTTCCGGTCCGAGGGCTTCGAAGGCTTGTCGGACCGGTCCTCGAGGCCGAGACGGGTGCCGACGAGGACGAGCCCGGAACGAGAACGAGCCGTCGTGGAAGCGAGGACCCGATTGCGATCAGGTCCTGCCCGGTTGGCGCCGGTGACCGGTGTTCCAGCCCGCACGATCTCCCGCATCCTGCGGCGGCACGGGGCACCGCCGTTGGCATGGTTGGACCCCGTCACCGGGGCCGTGATCCGGGCATCCCGGTCGACGGCAAACCGGTACGAGCATGAGCATCCCGGCGACCTGATCCACGTCGACGTGAAGAAGCTCGGCCGGATCCCGGACGGCGGCGGCTGGCGGGCGCATGGCCGCAGCGAACAGGTTCGTGGTCGTGGGATCGGGTTCGATTACGTCCACGCCGTGGTCGATGACCACACCCGCCTCGCCTACGCGGAGATCCACCCGGACGAGAAGGGCGTGACCGCGGCAGGGTTCCTGACCCGGGCCGCGGCGTACTTCGCCGAGCACGGCATCACCCGCATCGAACGGGTCCTGACGGACAACGCGTTCGCCTACCGGCACTCGGCCGCGTTCCAGAACGCGGTCACGCAGCTCGGTGCGAGGCAGAAGTTCATCCGCCCGCACTGCCCCTGGCAGAACGGCAAGGTCGAACGCTTCAACCGCACCCTCGCGACCGAGTGGGCCTACCGGCAACCCTTCACCAGCAACCAAGCCAGAACCGACGCCCTTGATCCGTGGATCCAGCACTACAACACTGAACGAATCCACTCGAGCCACGGGCTGACGCCCGCGGCCCGAGTGTCACCAACGTGATGACTCAGTACAGCTAGCTGCCGCTACCGATCTCGATGCCCCGGGCGATGTTGTCACCGCCCCGGAATCGGGCGCCACCGAACAGTCTCTGATCACGCAGGGCCCCGGGACGTTCGAGCCCGTCTACTGGATCGGCCGTATCTACTTCGACGTGGATGGGAAACAGTACTCGTGCTCCGGATCCTCCATCCGCTCAGACTCCCAACTCATCGTCGCCACTGCGGCCCACTGCCTCTACGATCACGGCGACTGGTCCACGCGGGTGGTCTTCATCCCCGCGTGGGACGGCGCGAATAAGCCCCTGGGAGTCTGGGGCACCTTCTACTACGCGGTCTCCCGGGACTGGCGGACCAAAGAGGACCCGGGTCACGACGCAGCGTTCATCAAGATGCAGCCGAAGACGGCGTGGAATGGCACCAAGGAGTATCTGGCTCCCCAGGCGGGAGCTCCGGCCCCCGCGTTTGACGCTGCGACACCTGGCCTCCACTTCGACGCGTTCGGGTACCGACCCCTCAGCGGATACGTTCCTGCACCCCTCTACACATGCGCAGGCCAAGGACGGCACTTCCGCGGATTCGCCTCGATCCCGGAGTACGAGATCCCCGGCTGTGACCCGCCAGGTGGAGCTTCTGGCGGCCCCGTCTATCACGCATCGACACGTGGCCCGAACGGGACACAGTACGGCGTCATCACGGAGACGCGACGGGCCCGAGATGGGTCACCGCTCCTCATCTTCGTACCCTGGGGCCAGGTCGAGCACAGCCTCTACCGGTCCGTTGACCTCTGGCCCAAAGATCCCGGGGCTGAGATGAGCCCGTCCGAGAGGTCGATGGACTCGGCGGTCGTCGCGGTCGCCGGCAGCACTGGCCGCGTCTCTACTGCGCTCCTGATGTCGCCGAGCGTGGCGTCCTCCGCCGCGTTCGCCGGTCCGACTCCGGCTAGCACGAGAGCGCTTGTGGCGACGATGCCGAGTGCTGAGTATCCGATCTTCATGATTTCCCCCCTTGGTGAAATCGAGTCATCCCACCGTGGCAGCAAGGCACCGGGTTCGGCTTCCGCCAGACGAATGATTGACAAATGCAAGTAGTTCGGCCCAGGCGGACCGTCTGCGTCTGTCCTGTGACCCTTGTCTTGTGAGACGCCTCGCGGGTCGTGCTCTGGCACTTCAGACCAGCCCGGGGGTTCCTGGCGGTCTGGGCGTCTGTCGCGGGAGCGTGCAGCGAGGCGTTACGCGTAGCAGTCCAGGGCGGCGGCCATGTGCTTGTCGCTCATGTAAACGAAATCGGAGACCAGCATGCCCCCTGTTCCCGGCAGCGGGAGCGATGGGGCCGCGATGGGAAGTACGAGGACAACGGCGAGCCCGCGCGCACGCGCAGCGGCCCGGGCGTTCAGTCGATCGGCCGACTGCGAGGTCCAGTCACGGATCACGGCCTCGTCTGCAGATTCGATCCACGCGTCGCGGGCCTCTGCGTCAATCCATGCCTCCCCGGGGGGTGGGGTCGCGAGCACTGGGGGGATCGCGCGCGCCATCGGGCCGAGGTCTCCGGTCTCAAAGGACCTGGAGACAAGGGCCTCGCGAGAGGGCGACGCGATCGCCCACTCCAATGACTCGATCCAACGGACGGAGAGCTCGTGGACGAGGAGTGCCGCGTCGTCGGCGGGAAGGGCCGCACTCACAGGAGCGGGCGTGAGTGACTTCGGGATGGCAGTGACCTCGGAGCCGCACGCGTCTCTTGCGTACAACAGCCGCATCAAGTGTCGGTCGTGCACGACAGTCATCCCCTCTGTGCCCCTTCGCCCGGACGTTGTGGGGATGTGCTCGATGCGCATGGATCTCCTCGGGTACTAGCACTGAGGGGAGGATCTTCCGCACTCAAACTCGGAAGCAGACGTATCTGTACACAGCCCTACGTGAGAAGTCCTCTCACACCTTCCTAGCGTGGGCGCAGTCCCGCATGCCTTGGCTTGCGAGACGGTGGTGGCGGGGCGGGGCGGCCTTCGTTGTTCCGAACGGATCTAGGGACCGGACGGGTAGGCGTGCGGACTTCCGCTAGTACGCGCCGTACGAACACGGTCTCGTGTGCTGTGTCTCCTACCGCTTGTGCAGTCCATGCGCGGCTACTCCGGCGCTGTCTCTAGGGTGTGCTGGCCCTCGGAAGTGTTCCGCACGGGTGGCCTGCCTCTGTGTGTTGCTATCTCCCAGCTCCACGCATCGCTCCGTCCCCGGGGCGGGCTAGATGGACGCGCTCGGCGCGGCGTGCGTGATCACGGCACCTGTGCTCGACGCCCGACATGAAGGATGCACATGCACCTGCCTCTTCCTTCTCGACGCCGACTCGAACGCTCTACCGCTCGGTTACTACTGCTGGCCTGCCTCGGGGCCGCCGCGGTGGGAGGTGTCAGCTTCAGTGGCATCGGAACTCCGGCCGCGCACGCGTCCCCCCGATCGTCCCAGCGCCTCGCCGGAACCTCGACGGACACCGATGATGTCACGGGCAAGAGCTTCTCGGACGAGGATGACGCTGTGTCGGCCGCGTACTGGACGCCCGAACGCATCCAGAAGGCAGATGCAGCTTCGGCGGACAGCCCCGGAGACGACGCGAGCCTGGTCCAGTCCAGCGGATTGTCGCACTATAAGCCCGTCAACTGGATCGGGCGGCTGTACTTCACCCGCGGGGGACGAGAAGGGTCCTGCACCGGATCCGTCGTCAAGTCCGACTCGCGGCTCGTCGTTGCCACTGCAGCTCACTGCCTGTACTTCGACCGCGAGTTCGCGACCAATGTGCGTTTCATACCCGCCTGGGACGGGGCCAACAAGCCGCTTCTCACGTGGGGTGCCGACTTCTACCAGGTCACGACCTCCTGGCATGCGTCGATGGATGCTCATCACGACACCGCCTTCATCAAGATGAAGCCCCGAGAAGAGTGGGACGGGAAGAAGACGTATCTGTCCGATGTCGCCGGTGCCCCCCGGGTGGACTTTGCCCTCGCGGCTCCGCGCCTGCACTACGAGATGTTCGGCTACTCCCAGGTCTCCGGCTTCACGCCGGCCCCCTCGTAACCTGCTCCGGTGAGGGTGACCGCTTCATCGGATCTCCCCGGCGGATCGGCCTCATGCCGTGCCAGTTCCCGCCCGGAGCTTCGGGAGGGCCCGTGTATCACGCCTCAACGCACGGTCCGAACGGAACGCAGGTCGGCAACACGAGCTCGGTCCAGACCCTGGGAAACACCGTCATCTCCTGGTTCGTACCCTGGGGCAGCGAGGAACACGCCATCTACAAGAACGTCGATACCTTCGCCGGCTGATGCGTGCGACGGACGCGCGGTCTTCCGGATGCTCGAGGGGGTCTCCGTCAACGCATCGTGACTTTCGTGCGTCAGCGTCGTAACGGGAGGGGTGGCTCGCGTATGCGTGCCACCCCGTTCCGCGTAAGGGCGCACCAACCCGTCGTCTGTCCCGTGCCATCAATCGGCCTGTGCTGTCCCGCATGTCTTGGGTTGTGGGACGTCCCGCGAGTGGTCAGAGCCCGCCGCGGAACACCGCGGCCGCGAGCGTCCCGCAACCATGGCCCGCAAGGGGGTGCTTAGCTGGGCGTGCTCATCGTCGGTTGCGGGACAGGTAGGACGTCGTGGGGAAGCTCATCGGGTACGCGCGGGTCTCGACCCGGCAGCAGAGCACGGACCGGCAGGTCGTGGATCTGCTCGCGGCCGGCGTGCGGCGGGATGATCTGTACGTCGATCACGGGGTGTCCGGCGCCCGTGCGTCGCGGCCGCAGTTCGACGTCGCGCGTGCGGCGCTGCACGCGGGCGCCACGCTCGTGGTGACGACGCTCGATCGCCTCGGTCGGTCGACGTCCAACATGCTCGTGCTCGCGGCCGAGCTCCAGGCGGTCGGCGTCGGTCTCCGGGTGCTCAACCTCGGCGGCGGTGACGTCGACACGTCCACGACGATGGGCGCGATGGTGTTCACGATGATGGCCGCGCTCGCGCAGGCGGAACGCGAGATCAAGAGCGAGCGCGTCGTCGACTCCGTGGCCAAGAGGCGCGCGGCTGGCGGCGACCTCGGCGGACGCCGGCAGAAGTTCACGGACAGCTCCGCGTCGACGTCGACGGCACCGTCTCGCCCGTCCCGGACGAGCCGGCGCCGTCCGCCGCACACGCCGAGACCGCGCAGGAGGACGCCGGCGAGGACGAGCCCCGGCCGGCGGACGCCGGCGTCGTGCTCGACGTCGACCACGACGACGAGCGCCTGGCCGAGCTCGGCGCCGACGAGGCGGCGCAGCCCGAGCGGGCACCCCAAACCCGACGCGAAGCGCGGTTGAGCGCCCGGGACTTCGTGCAGTCCCAGCCCACCCCGAAGGCCGCACCCGCACGCGAGGGGTGGCGCGGAGGCGCCAACCGGGCCGGGTTCGGCATGCTCCGGCTCGCGCCCGGAACGCTGGAGCTCACCCGCCGCGGGTGGCGGAGCTCCGTCCAGCGGGGCATCGCCGGCCACAAGACCATCGTCGTTGTCGGGGAGAAGGGCGGCGTCAGCAAGACCACGACGACGTACCTGCTCAGCGCCGTCCTCGGGCGCGTCCGCGGCGGCACGATCCTCGCGTGGGACAACAACGAGTACAACGGGTCCCTCGGCGGCCGCGCCTACGAGGCCCACCACGACCACACGGCCCGCGACCTCCTCGGCCACATCGACACCTTCACGGACCAGGCACACCAGGCCGACCTCGTGAACTTCGTTCGACCGCAGCGCGACAACAAGTTCGACGTCCTCGCCTCCCAGAACGCCGTCGGCAACACCCGCGTCATCGAGGCCGATGAGTTCCGCAAGCTCTACACCGCACTCACCCGCTTCTATCGGCTGATCATCGTCGACACCGGCAACAACTCCGAGGCGAGCACCTGGCGCGCCGCAGTCGAGTCCGCGGACCAGCTCGTGCTCACCTCGCTCGTCAAGGAGGACTCGGCCGTCAAGATCGCCTCCCTCGCCGACAAGCTCGACGCGACCGGCCTCGGCGACAAGCTCGCCAACGCCGTCACCCTCATCAACCACAACTCGCCCATCAACTACCCCGACCTCGAGCAGCGCCTTCACGACCACATGGCGCAGCGCACCCGACAGGTCGTCACGGTCCCGTTCGACAAGGCGCTCGACGCCGGCGCGGGCATCGAATACGACGCCCTCACCGCCGCCTCCAAGGAGGCATGGCTGGCCGCGACCGCCGCGGTGATCGACGGGCTCCGGTAGCGCCGGCCATGAACGTCCGCACGCCGGCGTGGCTGGTCCGCTACCTCCACGACCCGATCGCTCTCGCGACGACGCACCGCATCGCCGGCTGCACGGCCGTCGTCGCGGTGCCGGCGTTCGTGGCCAGCGCCGTCGTCGCGAGCTTCTCGTCGTCGCTGTCCTGGATCCCCGAGCTCGTGTTCCTGCTCGGCGCCGCGGCCGTCGTGGTCCGCCTCACGTTGAACGTCCTCCGATGGTGGCGACGAGGCCCGGTGCGATGGGGCATCTTCGCCCCGAAGGCCCGCCGTGCGTACATGCAAGGCGTCTGGCGCACCGTCGCCCACGACGCGCTCGACCGCGACGTCTGGGCCGTGCGGGTGGTTGCCGTCACCTACATCCGTGCCCGCGGGTGCCGCGCCATCGTCGAGCACCCCGACGGGCGCCGCCAAGACGCCTGGTTCTGGCACGTGCGGCCCCGGAGAGGGCACGTCTACCTCGTCCGCGCCACCGGCGCCGCGACCGGGATCCGCGACCAACACCGGGTGATGTACGTCGGCAGCGACACCACCGGCCCCGGAATCATCTACCGCATCCCACGCGCCGCCTGGCGACAGCGCACCGTCCGCATCGTCCGTTTCCAATGAGACCGCCGACGACCGCCGACGCCCTCGTGCAGCAGCTCGGGAGCGACCGCAACGACTTCCACCGCCCCCACTGACCACCGATTGAAAGGATCCTCATGTCCATGTACCAGCCCCGCGTCCGCGGCGGTATGCACCTCCGCGCCACCTGGGCTTCACGCCTCGAGCAGCTCGCTCGTGCGTTCGTCGCGCTGTTCGTCGCGGCCGTGCTCCTGCCCGTGCCCGTGTTCGTCGCGATCAAGCTCGGCGGCGCCCTCGCCGCCGGCTCCACGTACGACGCCGGCGTGCTCGGCGCGTCGGCCGTGTTCGTGCTCAGCTCCGTCGTCATCGGCATCGCTGTGCGCGCCGGTGCCCCGGCCCTCGTGGCCGCGTTCCGACCGCTTGAGCCGATCTACGACCCGGTGGCCGAGGGTGCCGCCGTGGTCACCAACCCCCGCCAGTTCTACTAACCGCTCGACCGCATCGAAGGGACACGCATCATGGCTCAGCGCACCATCTGGGGGCATCTGGCCGCCCCGCCCGTCGTCCAGGACGCCGGGAGGACCAAGGTCACCAGGTTCCGCGTCATCGAGAACACCGGCGCCTACCGCGCTGGGAAGTGGGTCGAGGACGAGACCCCGACCACGCACCTCGTCGAAGCGTGGTTCGAGGTCGGCGTCACCGCGGCCGCGCTCAACGAGGGAGACGGGGTGATCATCGTCGGCAAGGAGCACACCGAGAAATGGATGAAGAACGACACGCCCCAGTACAACCGGGTCCTCAAGGCCGAACGCTTCGGCATCGTCCCGAAGGCACCCGCCAAGGAGCCCGAGCCCGCTCCGGAGCCCGAGCCGGTATCCGTGTGGGAGCGCACGGCCGCTGAGCCTCCGCAATGACTCCGCGGAGTCGGCGCCTGTTCGTCGTCGCCGCCGTGCTCCTGAGCGCGTGCGGCGTCGTCGGCGGTTGGTACGGCACCGGGCTGGGCTTCACGCAGGAGTCGGTCGACGTCGCGACCGCGGCCACCGCTGAGCGGGTCGACGTCGCGGCCGCGAGCGGCGCCGTGGGCGACGTCCTCGCTCGGGCCGGCCTCGTGCGCGGCGGCGTGGTCGACGCGGCCGCGGTGCGGGCGCTCGTGGACAAGCTGCCGGCGGACACGCACGCGAGGACGCCTGCCTACGACCGGGCGGCCTACGGGCCGTCCTGGGCCGACACCGACCACAACGGGTGCGATCAGCGGAACGACGTCCTGGCCCGCGACCTCACGGCGGTCACGTTCACGAAGGCGGATCCCAGCTGCACCGTGGCCACGGGGCACCTGGCCGACGTCTACACGGGCCGCAGCATCGGCTTCACCCGCGGGAAGACGACGAGCGCGGCCGTGCAGATCGACCACCTGGTGCCGCTCGGCTGGGCGTGGCAGCACGGCGCCGCCGGCTGGACCGGTGAGCGCCGCGAGCAGCTCGCGACCGACTTCAACAACCTCCAGGCCGTCGACGGCCCCACCAACGAGGCCAAGTCCGACCAGGGGCCCGCGACGTGGCTCCCGTCGGCCGCCGTCGATGACTGCCTGTACGTCACCCGCTTCGCGTACGTGCTGAGCACGTACGAGCTCACGATCGACGACGCCGACCGCGCCGCGATCGACCACACCCTCGACGGCTGCTCCTCACCCGCTGTCGGGTAGGCGCTCGGCACCTACCCGACAGCGACATGACTAGCCACTACTACCGTGGCATCAGCGGCTCATTTCGGGATATATGCGGGTCCTTTAGCTTGCTGGTGCCATGTGGTATCCGCGGAAGTCGGAGAGCACACGGGCGGCGTCGGTATATCCCATGATGTCGATGTTGGAATGATCGGAGTCATAGAGCCCGGAGTCCGTTGCGATACCGTAAAAGTCACCCGTTCGGCTCACGACCGCGCCGCCTGAGTCGCCTTTCAGGAGATTAGCGCCTGTGCTGCGGGCGGCGGCGTAGACATGGTTTTGCACCCATGCGGGAGGTACACTTGTGCTGGTCCATTCGCAGAGGGATCGAGGAACTGCGCCGCTTGTGCAGAACGTCTCTCTCGGGCCCGGCACGCCCTGTCTGGTCATGGGCAAGGTCGTCTCATGCCCTGGAGTAAAGCCGGGAAGGAATACTCGATTGAAGGCTTGCGGGGAGTAAACCGTCGAGGGCGTGCAGATGACGTGTCCGGACGTGGCAGAGCAGGTCCGCGCCCCGTGCGGCGACCCCTCAATCCGGACCAGGGCGAGGTCGTCGGGGTCTGCCAGCGCGACTACGCTTCCTACTTCGACGTCTGTGCCGTTCGCCGTTCGGACCTCGATGGGCTCGGTGGTGCGTCGAACGCAGTGTTTTGCTATGACCAAGTACCTAGCTGTACCCGGCCATGACGTTGGTGACACTTCGGGGCGTGTGAGGAGGCCTCCTGGCTTGATGGAGCTGTCTAGTTCTGCCACTGCCAGGAGGCCTCGATGTCCCACGCTAATGCTCGTCTGACGGTTCACGGGAGGGTTCTCCTCGTGCGGCGGGTGGTCGAGGATCGTCGGCCGGTCTCGCATGTCGCGCGCGAACTCGGTGTGTCGCGTCAGTGCGCGCATCGGTGGGTGAATCGGTTCCGGTCCGAGGGTTTCGAAGGCTTGTCGGACCGGTCCTCGAGGCCGAGACGGGTGCCGACGAGGACGAGCCCGGAACGAGAACGAGCCGTCGTGGAAGCGAGGACCCGATTGCGATCAGGTCCTGCCCGGTTGGCGCCGGTGACCGGTGTTCCAGCCCGCACGATCTCCCGCGTCCTGCGGCGGCACGGGGCACCGCCGTTGGCATGGTTGGACCCCGTCACCGGGGCCGTGATCCGGGCATCCCGGTCGACGGCAAACCGGTACGAGCATGAGCATCCCGGCGACCTGATCCACGTCGACGTGAAGAAGCTCGGCCGGATCCCGGACGGCGGCGGCTGGCGGGCGCATGGCCGCAGCGAACAGGTTCGTGGTCGTGGGATCGGGTTCGATTACGTCCACGCCGTGGTCGATGACCACACCCGCCTCGCCTACGCGGAGATCCACCCGGACGAGAAGGGCGTGACCGCGGCAGGGTTCCTGACCCGGGCCGCGGCGTACTTCGCCGAGCACGGCATCACCCGCATCGAACGGGTCCTGACGGACAACGCGTTCGCCTACCGGCACTCGGCCGCGTTCCAGAACGCGGTCACGCAGCTCGGTGCGAGGCAGAAGTTCATCCGCCCGCACTGCCCCTGGCAGAACGGCAAGGTCGAACGCTTCAACCGCACCCTCGCGACCGAGTGGGCCTACCGGCAACCCTTCACCAGCAACCAAGCCAGAACCGACGCCCTTGATCCGTGGATCCAGCACTACAACACTGAACGAATCCACTCGAGCCACGGGCTGACGCCCGCGGCCCGAGTGTCACCAACGTCATGACTCAGTACACCTAGCGCCCCGCTCTCTGGGAGACAACGCGGCCCACAGGCCAGATTTCTGAAGTACGACTCCAACTGTGCAGTCTTGGCCGCTCCATTTGCCCCACACCTCCGTGCCAACGACCACAGGTACGGAACTCCGCTCCGGCGAAGTTCGCGCGTTAGCCGCGCTTGGAGCCATGAGTGCGAGTGCTATAGCGCCCATGACTGCGGCGGACGTCAAGACCTTAAAATGTTTCATCATTCTCCCGTCATAAATTACTGTGTTTCTACTAACGAGACCTCTGGGAATCGGCGAGGTTCGCGCACAAGCTAGTCGGAAGAAGAAGCGTCAGGGCGATTCCTGCACATGCCTCCTCGAGACGAGGCGTTCACGTCGAGAGGGAGATGGCTGCACCGTGGCCATGAGGCACCTGGCCGACGCCTACACGGGCCGCAGCATCGACTTCACCCCGCGGGAAGACGACGAGCGCGGCCGTGCAGATCGACCACCTCGTACCCGTCGGGTAGACGATCGGCGCCGACGTCACCGGGCTCGCGAAGCTCGGCGACGTCGGCGGCCGCGGGTGCGGCCGCGTGCCGTGCCGCGAACGCGATGAGGCGGTCGCTGTTCTGGATCATCCACGCGGCCGCCGAGTTCAGCGACTCCTCACGCCGGAGCCAGATCCGCTGGCCGAGCTCGTTGCGGGCGTCGGCGTAGACCTCGAACGTGAACGGGTCACCGAGCTCCGCCCGGGCCCGCATCACGTACCCGAGCACGGGCCGGTCCTCGACCTGGATCCGCCAGTAGCCGGCTTCGAGGTGCGCCCAGGGGTGGGCGCCGACGTCGCGCACCAGGCCGGCGATGCTGCTGCGGACCTTGTTCACCGGGTGCTCTCCTTCGTCGATTTGATCGAGTGGGAGTGTCCGGCCGCGCTCGTCGACGAGCGTACGAGTTCGCGCCGACATCATCGCCACGGCGGCGGTACAGTGCCCGAGCATGACGACCCGCGCGACCACCATGCAGCACTCCGAGCCGCTGTTCTCCCGGAGGTTCTTGTCGAGCGTCACGCTCGCGAGCGGCGCCGGCCAGGTCGTGGACTTCGCCCTGCCCCTGTTCGCCGGCGCCGTGCTCGGCCTCACGGCCACGCAGACCGGTGCGCTGCTGGCCGCGGGCCTCGCGACGTCGTTCCTGCTCCGCCCGCTCGGCGGCATCGCCGCGGACCGGTACGACCGCACCAGGATCGCCGCGACGGCCGCGCTCGTCCTCGGCGCCGGCTACGCGCTCATCGCCGCCGCCGGCACCTTCCCCGTCGTCCTCGCAGGCGTGCTCGTCTCCCGGGTGGGTGGGGCGTTCCTGTGGGTTGCGCTGCGCGCGACCGCTGGTGTCCGCCACCTGGTGGATCCGCGCGCGTTCTCCCGGCTCATGTCGGCCGAGGAGCTGGGGTCGTGGGTCGTCCTCGCGCCGGCGATCGGCCTCCTCGCTGCCGCCGGCTACGCGCCGACCTTCGTCGCGGCCTCGGCGTGCGCGATCGTCGCTGGCGTGCTCCTCGCATTGAGCCGGCGCCGGGCGTCGACGCGCGGGAGCGACGGGCGGCGCCGCTCGAGCGGCGCCGCCCGTCGGCGTCGACGGCGCCGTCGTGCGCGAGCTCGTCGGCCGACTGCGCCCGCTCCTGGCCGTGGTGACGGTCATCGGGACCGCGGAGGCCGCGATCGGGCTGCTCTTGGTGCTGCACCTGCAGCGTGAGCTCGGCCTCGGGCCGCTCGCCATCGCGTGGGTGTCGCTCCCGGGCGGGATCGCCCTCGCGGTCGCCCCGCCCCACCTGCACCGGCTCACGGTCCGGTTCGGCCGGACGCCCGTCCTCGTGTCCGCGGCCATCGCCGGCGCCGCGTTCGCCGGCGGGCTCGCGGTCGCTCGGGATCCCGTGACGATCGCCGTCCTCTGGATCCTGTCCGCGCTCGCGCTGGCCGCGATTCTCCCGATCGAGCAGGCCGCCCTCACCGAGGCGTCCGGCCCCGCACGCGTGGGGCGGGCGCTGGGCCTCTACGAGGCCACCACGCTCCTCGCAGCCGCCCTCGGCAGCCTTGCCGCTGGGATCCTCTACGACGCCGTGCCGTGGGCGGCTGCGTGCGCGACGTCGGCGGCCGTGATCCTCGCCGGCGGGCTCGTGCTCCCGCGGACCATCCGCCAGCTCAGGCCAGAGTCCGTGAGCACCTGATCTGTCGACGCCCGGTCAAGTTCGACCGCCGACCACCGACCGCCGACCGGCGACGCCCTCCCTCTTCCACCGGACGCACGTCTCGCGACGAAACCACAACATGTGGGGCCTACACGATGTGGACTGGTTACATGTCGTACCCCACCTGTAGAATTAGCGGCGGAACGTAGCACGACCCCGCACCCGTCAGGGAAGCCGAGCGGTACGGGGTCGTTCCACCAGTTCACAGGCCGGTTCTTCGACCTTAACACCGACACGAGGGGACCAACCGAGGGTCTTCGGCCCACGCGATGCTCATCCAGATAGGAACATCTCATGGCAGACCGTGCCGTACGGCAGTCCGGCAAGGACCGCGACGGCGACATCACGTCGCTCGCCGACCGGGGCAGCTCGTGGTCACCCGTGTCGAAGGCTCAGGCGATCTCCGACATCGAGAATCGACTGCACACGTACCACGTGCCGTGGAAGACCGCCGGGCGCACGGAGATCCGCGTCGTGCCGGATCCGAAGGGTAAGTACCTTCGGACCGACTCAGACAACACGACGAGGAACAACCTGCGCGACCTGCCCGACGCGTGATCCGGTGACGTGAGGGGGTTCGGCCATGCCGAGCCCCCTTCGTGGCGTTCTACCTGTCCCGCATCCCAAAAAATGCGGGACCGTTTCTCACCAGTTCACACGTGGCCACCTGCCGCCCCAGGGCGCGGGCGACACACGTCGCCGTGATCACACTCACCCTGGGACGCACAATGCAGATCCCAAGTAGCTGATAGCGGGTCGGCGCCCGCGCCGGCAGGGCGAGCTCACTGGGCACCGCAACGCTCAGCCCTCCCGGACACGCAGGCGAGCCCTGTGGAGAGTGTTCCAAGGACGCCGAGCAGATGGGTAGCGCCCGCGCATGACTTTCACTGGACGCCACCCTCGCACCCTGTCCGCTTTGATCATGCCGCTGACGCGAGTCCGTAAAGTCATCCCCCAAGCGCGCAATGAGGGGTGTGTAGGAAATTCGCGGACGCCTCGTTGCGTGGCCACACTAGGTGCCACCGATCCCACTGACGGAGGAGGTTCCATGCAACCCACACAGGCCCATCGCCTCATCTCCGGACAAGCCCGGGAGGAGGCTCTTGCACCCACCGGATCACCCTTCGACGAAATCGCCGGAACATTCGACTACATCATCGTCGGCGGCGGCGGGACCGCGGCGGCTTTCATCGATGCCACGATAGAGCAACGCCCAGAGGTGCGGGTCCTGGTCCTCGAACAGGGGGACTCGATGATTCCCACACATGCGCAGAACCTCGGTGTCTCGTACCAGCCCCTGATGGCCTCGATGGGAGCATCGCCATGGGCATCCGAGGGCGACCTTTCGCTGGCCCCCCAAGTTCCCCATCTCGGGGGGCGCACGCTCGTGTGGAGCGGCTCGTGTCCACAGCCGACGCGCGATCAGCTACGCAGCTGGCCCCGAGACATCGTCGACGACCTCGACGCACACTGGCATGACGCCCGGAGTTGGCTCGGCGTGCGTCCCGCAGTGGACACCGGTCCCGAGTACGCCGCCTTGCATGCAGCTATACGAAGGGCATCGGCTCGGGCCACCGTTCGCCAAAGGACTCTCGTCACCCCCGCGTGCGATAAGGACCTCGATGCGCCGCTCGCGTATTTGCCTCATGTCGGCGGCGGAGGCCAGAAGTTCGCCGCCATCGTCCCGCTCGTACGCGCAGCGGCCGTTCACAACGGCGTCCAGATCGTGACGGGTTGTATGGTCCATTCGCTGTCGGTGGCGAACGGTGAAGTCGTAGCCATACGCACGAATCACGGCAATGTCGACGTGCGTGGTTCACGGGTCATCCTCGCCGCCGGTAGTGCAGAAGCGACCAGCATCGTTCTACGTTCCCGACCCGAGCTGAGCGCACCCCTCGCCGGGGCACGCCTATCAGCTAGCGCCGCCAGCTTCTCGACCTGTCGCATCCCACGCAGTGCTTTTCGCGGCCTGTCACACGACCGAGCAGAGCTCGCCGCCCTATACATCAACGGCACGGCGGGGCCGCGAGATTTCCACCTGCACCTCACGGCCGCTGCCACATCCACTCCCGCACGGGATCTTCAACGCGTCTTCCACCTGTTACCGGACATGTTCGGCGATGGCACGCCCGAGCGCATGTGTGACCCAGAACACGTGGTCCTACTCGTTCACGGACTGTGCCAAATCGGCCAAAACGAGTCCGGCCAAGACATGAACAGGATCTGGATTGACACGCGTAGGCGGACCATCAGCTCCATCCAGCTCGACGACTTCGACAGGCACGTCTGGGACCAGATGGACGAGGCAATCGATGCGGTGGTGTCCTCGGTCGCCGGAGGCGGGCAAGTCGAATACTGGAATGCCCTTGAGGACCAATGGCAGAGGCACCCTCCGAGCCGACGAATGCCGACGGCGTTCCACGAGACAGGGACGCTGTGCATGGGCACCGACGCGGCAAGCTCGGTCACCGACACCTGGGGCCAGGTCAGAGGTGCAACCAACTTGTTCATCCTGGGCGGCGCCACATTCCCGTTCCATGGCTCATGGAATCCGTTCCTCACCATGGTCGCGCTCGCCCGGCGGCTGGCGCGGGAGCTCGAGAGACGCGGACACCACGGCAGGAACGAGGCACAGCAGTGATCCTGCCGAACCACGATGACGCGCTTCTTACTCGAGCACCATGCGACGGCGACGGCGGAGCTGCGCTCGCACCCAGATGTGCTGCTCCAGCGCGTGCGCGTCACCATGACAATCTGATCGCGATCGTTGGAGCGACGGGAACAGGGAAGACAGATTTTTCCCTTGAAGTCGCAAGCCGGTATCGCGAACTGGGTGTGACCGCGGAGATCGTTAATGCCGATGCCATGCAGCTTTACCGAGGCATGGACATCGGGACCGCCAAGATTCCTGTTGCAGACCGGCATGACATCCCGCACCACCAACTCGACGTGCTCGATGTGACGGAACGATCGACCGCAGCCACCTACCGTACGAGAGCCCGAGCCGACATCGACCACATCATCGGTCGCGGCAACATCGCGATCCTCGTCGGCGGCAGTGGGCTCTACATTTCCGCAGTTCTCCATGACCTAGATTTCCCCGCCACCGACCCCGGCCTGCGTGCAGAACTCGAGTGTGATCATCAGAAGCTGGGTCCAGACGATCTGCTGGCCCGATTACGTGCGCTTGACCCAGCCACATCAGCGAGGATCGACCCTCGAAACCCCCGCCAGTTGATCCGCTCCCTGGAAATTGCGATCCAGAGCGGCCAGAGCGTACCTGCGTTGCCCCCGGCACCCCACGCCTGGCGCAGATACCGCGCTGTCCACCTACGACGGGACCGCGAGCAGCTGTTCCCTGCTCTACAGACACGAGCAGAACGCATGTTCCGTGATGGCCTCCTCGACGAGGTCGGAAGGCTTCGCCGGCAGGGACTCGAGGCCGGACAGACAGCACGTACCGCACACGGATACCCTCAGGCGATGGCAGTCTTAGACGGCCGGTGCTCAATTGAGGATGCCGTGGCGTCCACCACGCGAGTGACCAAGAACTACTCCCGGCGCCAGGTCCGCTGGTTCGCGCGATACGCCGACGCCGAGGTCCTCGACGTGACGGGCTCGGATCGTCAGCGGCTGGCAGAGCTAGCCCGACGCTTCGTCCACGGGCCAGCTAAGACAGCATGAGCCCTGTGGCGAGGCTGCCAGCAGCCTCGCCACAGGGACAGCGCTGCCGGCGATGAGAGCGCTTCGCACCCACCGAAGCCCTGTGGAGAACTCGTTCTGACTCATCGCAACCAGGTGCTAACTTGTCATCACTCTTCAAGGGGGCCGGACACCAAGTCCAGCCCCAGCCAAGGAACAGACATCAAGTCCACTCCCTGGCCAACCACAACGAGGCACGGACACCAAGTCCGCACCTCACCCGGGACCGGACACCAAGTCCAGCCCCAGCCAAGGAACAGACATCAAGTCCACTCCCTGGCCAACCACAACGAGGCACGGACACCAAGTCCGCACCTCACCCGGGACCGGACACCAAGTCCAGCCCCAGCCAAGGAACAGACATCAAGTCCACTCCCTGGCCAACCACAACGAGGCACGGACACCAAGTCCGCACCTCACCCGGGACCGGACACCAAGTCCAGCCCCAGCCAAGGAACAGACATCAAGTCCACTCCCTGGCCAACCACAACGAGGCACGGACACCAAGTCCGCACCTCACCCGGGACCGGACACCAAGTCCAGCCCCAGCCAAGGAACAGACATCAAGTCCACTCCCTGGCCAACCACAACGAGGCACGGACACCAAGTCCGCACCTCACCCGGGACCGGACACCAAGTCCAGCCCCAGCCAAGGAACAGACATCAAGTCCACTCCCTGGCCAACCACAACGAGGCACGGACACCAAGTCCGCACCTCACCCGGGACCGGACACCAAGTCCAGCCCCAGCCAAGGAACAGACATCAAGTCCACTCCCTGGCCAACCACAACGAGGCACGGACACCAAGTCCGCACCTCACCCGGGACCGGACACCAAGTCCAGCCCCAGCCAAGGAACAGACATCAAGTCCACTCCCTGGCCAACCACAACGAGGCACGGACACCAAGTCCGCACCTCACCCGGGACCGGACACCAAGTCCAGCCCCAGCCAAGGAACAGACATCAAGTCCACTCCCTGGCCAACCACAACGAGGCACGGACACCAAGTCCAGCCCCAGGTATAAATCAGTAGCGCCCCGGGTAGGTCTAGTTACCCGGGGCGCTACTGCTTTCATCGCATGAAACTTCGGCGAGTCCCCCTTTGCTCTCACTTACATATCAGACACACGGCGAACGGTAAGCCTCAGCCCCAAATTGCGCGTACCGCCTAGATGATTCGTAGGAGCCGAAGCCGCCGCGGAGAACGCGGCCGTCGTGCACCCGGACGGCACTGTGGAGGGCAACTGCGGCTCGTCGACCGTGACCGCCGTCTACAACGGAGGGAACACGATTCGCGTCGTCACGAGCTACGTCGTGAAGGCGCCCGCGGTCGACCACGCCTGGTTCGTGGACGAGTCCCTCATCGCCACCGGCACGAAGGTGCATCAGTTCAACTTCTCAGGCCTGAGCGCCGGCCGGCTCAGCTGGACGAGCGATCCCCAGATCTCGCCGGCGATCCGCGACACGCAGCAGGGCGGCAGCACACAGGTAACCCTCGGCTCGCACGCCGTGCTCCTCGGTGGCTTCGTCTGCTACTCCGGAGGACCCATAGACGTCTTCTAGGACTGCGGCCTGGTCAGCTCATCGAGAGACCGGTACGGAGCGCGGAGGGGTACACATCTGGATCCCTCCGCGTTCCCGCGGCAACGGTCATGAACTCCGGCCCGTTCCACTCGGCTCCGCCGCGAGCGGTCGGTGCCCGCCGCGGCACACCGCGGCCGCGAGGGTCCCGCAACCATGGCCCGCAAGGGGGGTGCTCATCGTCGGTTGGGGGGACAGGGGGCATGCTGGCGGCGTCTCGCTCCGCCGCACCTCACCGAAGCGCTTCGTGTTAGCCCCGACGGCCGTCCCTGAGGGTGCTGCGAAGGAGGCCGCGAAGCTGCGCACGCGCCTCCTTCTCCCGGGTGCTCACCCCGTCGAAGTCGGCCGTCGTCGCACGCCGATCCCCCTCGAAGTACCACGAGTCGGCGTTCACGATGAGCTCCTCCACGCGCCAGCCCAGCTTTCATGCGCCGTGACGATGCTGGGGGACCCGTAGACGGCGATGAGGGCTTCGGCCTCGGCGAGCTCCTCGTGCGAGCGATCACGCGCCGGTCGGCGTGGGGGACCGTAGGGATCGTTGGGCGCGCCCGTCACGGGGTCGAGGGCGCCCATGCCTGGTACGCGCGCCTCTGTGAGATTGAAGATGGTGCCTGCGGCGCCCTGGCTGTTGACGGTGACGATCTGGAGAGCGCGGGCCAGGGCCGTGGCTCTCTCGTGTGCGCGCTGTTGGGTAAGGGCGCTGCGATGGTTGAGAAGCGGCCCGCCGAGCCCCACGAGAACAGCAACGAGCGATGCGACGACGGCGGCTGTTCCGGGGTCGATCACGTGTCGACCCGCGGCAGCGTCACGGCCGCGTCCTCCTCGGCCGGGTGGCGGTCCACGGCGCGGTAGACGGTGGCGCGGCCGATCGAGAACAGGTCGCAGAGCTCACTGATGGAGTGGTCGCCGGCCCGGTACAGCGCGACGAGGTGCCGTTCGGCGGCGGGGGAGAGTTTGGGCTTGCCGCCCTTGAGCTTGCCCTTTTTCGCGGCGACCTTCATGCCTTCGCGGGTGCGCGCGCGGATGAGGTCGGATTCGAACTCGGCGAACATCGCGAGCATGTTGAACAGGAGCCGTCCTGTGGGGTCGGTCGGGTCGTGCACGGATCCGCCGATGCTGAGCGCTACGCCCTTGGCCGCGAGCTCGTCGGCGATGGTGCGGGCGTCGCTGATCGAGCGGGCGAGCCGGTCGAGCTTGGTGACCACGAGCGTGTCGCCGGCCCAGCATGCCTCGAGTGCCTTACCGAGCGCGGGGCGGTTCCGGTTCGTGCCGGTGAGGCCGTGGTCGACGTAGATCCGATCCCGGGTAACGCCGAGCGCGGTCAGGGCGTCCCGCTGCGCGGTGACGTCCTGTTCGTCGGTCGAGACGCGGGCGTACCCGATGAGCTGTCCAGCCATGACCCCAGTGTCTCAGGTGGGGCCCCCTCACCGGAACAGTTGACGGACCACTTATCTGAGACGCATAATTCCGCGACCGACGCTCGACGCCCAAGTGGTCCGGGTAGGGATCCGCTACCGGACCGATGCACGCGCGAGGGGGGGCGTCGATGTATAGCGTGGGCCGTATGGAACCTGAGAACTGGGTTGGGGTCATCGCTGCCGCGATTGGTAGCGCTGGGCTGAGCGGCTTTGCGACCGGCGCGGTTCAGTTCGGCCTCGGGGTGCTCAACCTCGGCGGCGGCGACGTCGACACGTCCACGACCATGGGCGCGATGGTCGTCACGATGATGGCCGCGCTCGCGCAGGCGGAGCGTGAGATCAAGAGCGAGCGCGTCGTCGACTCCGTGGCCAAGCGCCGCGCCACCGGCGGCGACCTCGGCGGCCGCCGGCAGAAGTTCACGGACGGCCAGATCAAGAACGCCGCTCAGCTCATCGCGGCCGACAAGCCGGCCGCGCAGGTGGCGCGCGACCTCGGCATGTCGACTACGACGCTGTACCGCCGCCTTCAGGGCATGGAGAGAGCCGACCTGGCGGGACCTACCTAGCCCGTGGGCCTACTGCGGGAGCCACATGCCGCACCCCTGGCTGTCAAAGCCTTGCCCGGAGCGCAGGGTGACAGTCAGCCCGCCTGGGGCGGAGTTCACGAAGTTGTTCGTGATGATGCTTCCTCGCTGGTTGTTGATCTCGTAGTAGCAGTCGCTGGGTGCACCCGCCGTCTTGTAGGTGCCAGCGGCAATCACACGTGGGGAGGCGTCGAGGGAGCTAGCGGCATCTCCAACGGCGAGGCCGGCGTCTTCGGGAATGACGCGACTCGCGAGGTCGATGCCGGCTAGGAACTGTGGGCAGAGGATCTGCACCGCCTGGAGGTCCTCGTCGTACACGCCATCAGCGAAGCGCACGTAGGAGGATTGGGGGTCGTTCCCGTAGTAGCTCAGGAGGTCTGAGCAGTAGAGCTTGGCGGTGCTCACTGACGAGCTCTCACTGAGCGCCGCTCCCTTCCCGGCAGCTTCTCTGGCAGCGAGATACCTGCGGTTCTGAGCATCGGCTTCGGTTCCCACGGCATTCATGCTTCTGATGACGTCGCGGACGGCCACGGCGATATTGCTGGCGTCCGTGCTGTCTTCGAGCTCGGCCAGCGCAGCGCGATCGGCTTTGAGCTGCTCGAGCGCGGCTGGTTCGGCATACGGTGCGGCGTCTGTAGCTCGTTCGTCTGCGTCGAGGAGATACCGCTCTCGATCCGCCCGTGCCTCGGCAAGCTCCTCAGCGGCTTCTTGTTCCTGTTCCGCTTCGGCGGCCGCGGCTCGTGATTCCCGGGCCTCGGCGGCTGCTTGTGCCTCATGTGCCTGTGTCGTTAGTGACACCACTGTCCCGCCCACGAGGGACAGCACCAGGACGCCGCCGACGCTGAGTGAGAGGAGCCTCCGCGTCCGAGTGCTCCAGAGAGCTGCCGCAACGGCCCGGAGGAACACCCGGACCGAATGGGGGAACGAGCCGCGAGGTCGGCGAGGCGAAGACAGGCGACGCTGCGGGGGGAGTGGTTCGTGGGGCACGTCCTGAAGCGTAGGTTCGGCGCCGCTCCACGTCTGTCACTCGAATGGGGCCCAACCAGCCTCAGGAGAGGGACGTCCCGTAGGGATCAGGCCACTCCGCTGCCGTGTCGTGCCGTGAGCGCCTTACCGAGCACCTAGTTAGACGCCATCGGTAATTGACGTGTCACCGGTATTACTGCTGCACTTTGGGTTCCGGCACACACGCCGAATCTCGATGGGAGGCACGGGGTCGGCCATCGACATCTCCCCTTTGACGTGTCGTTCGATGACATAACCCCCACAGATGCGGCATCTTGCAGGGCCCTCAGAGTCGTAGCTATATCTGCCGTCCATGACGTGAGACTACGCCCCACTGCCGGACACGCCGGCTCTCCCGCACGAGCGGAAGTGCGGCCATGGTGCACCAGTGGCGGCTACGACGAACATCTAGCCCTCAGCCGGTGAGGCGTGCTCAGAGCTCTTCCAACATGTCCTCCCGGTAGAAGCGCACCTCTCCTGAGTCGAACAGGAGTGGCTTCACCGTGACGTGCTGGCTTGGCTCGTCCAATCCGTTACCCCTCAACTCGCGAAAGTGCTGTCCACCGCCGGCCGGCCAGTGAAGCTCGGTCGCGGGACCAGCAGGAGTTTTGAATGTGCGTGGATTAGTCATGTCTTGAACATATATTGGCTCTCCGCTCGCGTCTATGGAAGAGCGGGTCGCCTCGGCGGCCTGTGGCTGGCCCGCCTCCGGGCAGATGGCGATCAGATCGCGGAGGCACCGCGCGGCCTCGACAGTTCGACCAGAACCGGCACCCGGGCTCCGCCAGCGTCGCTGCATCTCAGAAAAGTCGCCGACACGCCGCACGCCTGTTGCCCGTAGCCCTTACCCCAGGGTTAAGTAGCCGCATGGCTCCCAAGCGCCGCCCTCGGGGCACCCTCGTCGATCCCGTTCCCATCGGGTACGAGGTCGAGCGCGTGTCCAAGGACAAGTTCGACGCGATCGCTGATCGCGCGGGCGTCTCGCGAGCCGTCCTGTTCGAGCTGGTCGTCGACCACCTCGAACTAACCGATCAGGGCATCCCCACGTGGATGCCTCCCAAGAGCCGAGAGGGTGAGCTGCCTATCGAGCCCACTTAACGAGCATGGCCCCCCGCTTTCGCGAGGGGCCGAAGCACTGCGCCTGAGACCTCCACTGTTTGGCGACCGTGGGTCTGAGGCGGATCAATCCGAAGAACCGGCTTACCAGGGCCGGGGCTTCTGCACGTCCATCTGCACATCTATGGAAGCAGGCCCATCATAACCACGTCCGCGGACCTCGCAACGCCTCCGACACGCAAGACGCGCGCGTATTTCCGCAGGTTGGCAAACGCCTCGAGTGAGCCGACGCTGCCCGGGTTGGAGCCGTCGAGCGCGTCCGTCGAGGAGGACGCGCCGGCGTCGTGGTCGCTGCCGGTGCCGGCCGGTGCGTACGCGAAGGTGCCGGCGTGGACGTCGCCGGCCGCGTGGATGGCCGCCGTCCGCGCGGACGTGCTGACGGCCGAGGGCCACGCCGCCCGCCGGCAGATCGACGTCAGCATCCGCGCCTACCTGGCCGTGGCGGTCGTCGAGCGCCGCTCGGCGGACTTCAAGACCGGCCGGAACGTCACGACGAGCAACGCGACCGTGGCTCGTCGCGCGTCGCTGCTCCTCCGCAGGAACGTGGCTCCGCGCGTGGTGAACCGCGCGCGGGCGCTACTCATCGCGCGGGGGTTCTCCGTGACGATCGTCGAGGGCCGTGAGCTCACGATCGCGGAGACGGAGAAGGCGTTCCTGTGGCACGGCGGGTACCAGATCGCGGCGGCGTCCGTCCGGGCACTGACGATGCCTCGCAGGCTCGTGTCTGAGCCTTCAACTGGCGACCTATCTGTCTTTAAACAAGACACACACTCAAGTCCAGTTCTTAACTTGGTTACCAGGGGCCGCCGTCCGTCGAAGGCTCGCCCTCCGCAGGCTCCGCCGCAGCGCGCTGCCGCGCGCAGGATGGCCGCTCCGCGGCCGGCATCGACGAATCCGACGTGCAAAGTCCCGAAGGACCGGGCGCCTCGGTCGCTGGCGACGATTCGTCTCGCGGCGCAGCTCCAGCAGCGCATGCCGTGGCTCGGGCGGGGCCTTCACCAGGGGCATGTCTGCGACATGCTTGACCGGAATCTCGACACCTCGCGCTATGCGCGATGGGTGGAGCGCGACGGCCGCCGGGTGCTCCTGGTCGATGACCGGGACATCACGTCCCGAATCGAAGCGAAGTTCCGGGATCTGGGGGTTCCATTCCTCGATGCACCTGTGCAGCGCGACCCGATCGGATATCTCGCGTGGGGTATTCAGATGGCGATTGATCCGAGCGAGGAGACACGCATGGAGCGATACGACCGTGAGCAGGACGCCGCCGCCGAGCGCGCCCAGCAGCGCCAGGCGGAGGCTGCTCGGGAGGCCGCTCGTCGCGGCGTCGAGGACTCCCCCGAGCACCGTGCGTTCCTGGAGCAGGAACGCGAGCTCCGCGCGGCCGCGTCCCGGCGTCGGCCGGCGCCGGCCGTGCCGGTCGCACTCCCCCACGAGCCGACGCGACCCACGCCGGACGTCGCCGCGGTGGCCGGGATCGACGAGCTCGTCACGGCCGCGCTGCTCGGCGAGGGCCGCCACCCGGCGGAGTTCCCCACCGGCGTCCAGGAGCTCCACGGCCGAGTCCTCCGAATCGCGCGGATGCTCACCGATCGCGGCTGGGAGCTCGACGCGGCCGCTGCTCGCGCAGCGGGCGACGTCGTGCTGACAGATCCGGCCGGCGCCGGCCGCATCGCGTTCGCTCCTCCGGCCGCGCTGCCGGCCGATGCCATCTGGCGGACCGGCGCCGATGGCGCCGAGCTCGACGACGACGTGACCGTGCACGAGTACATCGCGGGCGTGGAGAACGCACGCCGCGGTCGCTAAACCCGGCGTTAAAGTGGTCGTACGGTGCGACCAGTTTGACGACTGGTTGGGGCTTGCTTGCCCTCTCTGCCACTGGCCCCCCGGCTACGCCGCTTCCGAACCTCCGCCAGACAGCAAAAGCATCTGTCTGGGGGAGGTTCGGAAGTAAAGGGGGCCAGTGGCAGAGAGGGCAAGCAAGAAGAGAGAGATAGATAAGTGATTTCAACAACAAAAGAAAGACCAAGTTGGGAGGGTGGTTGCGTCATGCAGTGTCCCTTGCGTGGGTCAGGCGGACGAAGACGTGTGGTGACGATCTGGGGTGCCACGAACGTTGGGAGCACGAGGCGGTTGCCTCGATCACGGGCGGTACGTCTACGGTGCTTCGCGCGGTCGTCTCGCTCGCTCCTCGTCGCGTCTCACAGGTCCCCCGCGGCACGTCCTCACGGACGCGCCACGGGCTCGCGGCTGGCACAGCCAGCCGCGAGCCGCCGAGTCGAGGGGCGCACCTGATGGCGCGCCTCACGCGCCGCGACGTCGCGCTGTTCGACTGGTTCGCGACCGTGCGCATCGCAAACATGGAAGCCCTCCGCTGGGTGCTGCCGGCGGCCGCCGGCCGCGACGAGCCGGTGACGGTCCGCAAGGCACAGCACTGGTGCGCCCGCATGGAATCGCTCGAGCTCGTGAAGCGGGAACAGCTCTTCCAAATCGGCGGCGCGGTGGTCTGGCCCACCGCGACGTGGGCGAGTGCCCGGCAGCCGCATCTGCTTTCTCAGACGACCCGACACGAGGTGTCGGTCTCGATCGTCGCCGCGCGGTATCTGGCCGCCGGATACGAGTGGTTCCGGGATCGTCCGGCGAAGCACAAATACGAGCACCAGGCGGACGGGATTGCTCGCCATGGAAGCACCCTCGACGCCGTGGAGGTCGAGCTGACCGCGAAGCGGCAGCAGCGGTACGGGGCCATTTTCCGAGCGTTCGACGTCCGGCTGCAAAAGGGCGAGATCACGCACGTGACGTACTTCACCAACGTCGCTGGCGGCCGCGGGATCCAGCAAGCTCTATCCGGGTCGGCTGTGCCCGCGAGCGTGCGCAGCCGTTTGCGCGTGGTGCCGGTATTCGATGACCGCGGGCATTGGTTCGGGGATCAGCAGCCCGTCGAGCTCGGGGGCGAATGGGTGGCGCCCGCGCTGCCGGCGCCTGTAGATCGCAGCTATGCGCGACTGCCGGACCTCTTCGACGCCGACCCACGGTGATCCCGCCGCGCTCCTCCGTCGACGGATGGCTCAGACTCCGTGAGGCATCCGTCGTCGGGAGCTCGGGGAGCCGCTTCGCGGCGGGCAGCGACGACCTGGTGAGAAGTGCGCAGCCAGCACCCAAGATCGGCCGTCCGTCTCCGAGAGCCCCGGTCCAGAGCGCCGATGGATCTCCAGCCCTTCCGCCGCCGTTCACCCCCCAATGTCACCGCCCACAATCCAAGCTGTGGGACCAGACCACCGAGCCGGCCGCCTCGGCAACAGTCCCCTGTCCCGCAGACACACGACCCCAGACCCCGTGATCGACGTCCCCTGCTCCCCCATCAGGGCAAGGCGCAGTGCAGCGCAGCGGAACGGAGCCGCGGCAGCCCGACACCCGACCCGGCCACCGCCCCCGCGTTCCGACACTCGACCGAAGTTCTCCACAAATGTCTAGACCGGGGTTGTCTTGTATGGCAACCCTGGGGTAGAATAGAATCATGAAGCCGCAGAAGTCGAGGGATGTGCGCAAGTTCCTGGAGTCGATCGGATGGGTGTTCATCCGGCCGGCGAAGGGCAGCCACCAGATCTGGGGAACCCCGGACGAGTCAGTGAAGCTGTCCGTGCCGTTCGGGCACAAGGAGGTCCAGGCGGGCATCCTGACCCAGCTACAGAACCTCGGCGTTCAGGTACCGAAGGAGTGGAAGTGATGGCCACACACACGTACGACGTCGACGTCTGGCGCGAGGGCCGGTGGTGGCTGTTCCGCATCCCCGAGCTCGACACCGTCGGACAGGCCCGATCGCTAGCCGAGGTCCCCGAGGAGGCCTCGGGCATCATCGAGGCGTGGAACGCCGAGCCGCCCGCGCCCTTCGGGCTCAACGTGACCATCACTCCCCCGGTCCCGAACCTTTGGGACGTGTGGGCCGAAGCCGCACGAGAAGAGGAAGCCGCGCGCAACGCCCAGGCACACGCCGCAGCGATGCGCCGCAAGGTCGTGAAGCAGCTCCGCGGCGCCGACGTGAGCGTGGCCGACGTCAGCGCGATCCTCGGCGTCAGCAGGCAGCGCGTCTATCAGCTCCAGGACGAGAAGACCCCCGCCTAGCCCCAGGCGCACGGCTTCCGGCCGTCTCGTACCGTGAAGTTACATTTGTGCGTATGTGACTAGCTGGGTAGGTATGAACCTAGTTATGCACAAAGGTGGTTAGCTACATACCCGGGTAGGCGGGTTGTCGGGTATTCTGTTACCTACAAACACGGGATACATGGTTCTCGGGAACCATGGTTCCTACAGGGGAGGGAAGCCATGCGCATCGTCGCTGTCGTGCAGCAGAAGGGCGGGGTGGGGAAGACCACCATCGCTGTCAACCTCGCAGCCGTCACGGCCGAGCACTCGCGAGTCCTCGTGGTCGACGCCGACCACGTGCAGCACTCGGCAACGGACTGGGCCGAGGCATCGGAATCCGAAGGCGCGACTGCCTGGCCGTTCGACTTCACCGACGACGCGCGACCCGAGGTCCTGTCCCAGCTCCGCGCAGCCTCGGACTACGACACGATCATCGTCGACACCCCCGGCAGCCTTGCCCCAAGCGAAATCCAGCGCACCGGCCTCGTCCTGGACTCCGCGGACTTCGTGATCGTACCCATGGAGCCGCAACCGTTGAGCGTCACGCCCCTCATGCGGACCATCAAGTCCGTCATCGAGCCCCGCGGTCTCGAGTACCGCGTCCTGCTGTCGCGCGTGGGGCGCGAGGAAGCGCAGCAGAAGCGCCGGGACGAGACGATCGCGCGCCTCGACGACATGGGAATCCCGAGGCTCCGCACCGTCATTCGGCAGTACGTCGTCCACTCGGACGCCCCCGCAACGGGCGGCGTCGTGACCACGTACCCGGAGAGCCGGCAGACCGTCCACGCGATCAGCGATTTCTCCTCCCTCGCGCTCGAACTCACGAGCATCTGGGCCAACGGAAGGAACAAGTGATGGCACGAGCGAACATGGATCGCGTCTTCAACAAGCCCGTGGACGCCGTGCCGGACCCCGGCCTCGCACAGGAGCCGGAGCCCACCGAGACCACGGCGCCCGAGGTGCCTGCACCTGCTGCCGTGCCCGACGTGGAAGCCACGGGCAAGCCGGCCCGGATCACTTTCGACGTCACGCCCGAGCTCCACCGCGCCTACAAAGCGTGGACGGTGACGCACGGAACCAAGATCAAGGATCATCTGACCGCCTACATCGAGCAGTCCATCCGATCCTGACCGCGGCCAAGCCGGCCATGTAGCAACACGGGACCCTCGTCGGTCCATCAAATGTAACTATGTGAGTTTGGGGGATTGTATGTCCGTGTCGTCGTACTCGGGGTTCGTCGCCGTGGTCCTGCTGGCGGTCGTGCTCGTGGTGGGGTCGTTCGTCGTGCCGATCCTCGTCGCAGGGTTCGCGAGTAGTCGGGTCATCACGAAGACGCGCTACTGGCTCACCTTCACGTGGTGGCCGTGGGTCATCGTCGGGGGAGCGGTCTTCACGGCTGTGATGTGGTCCCTCGCTGCCCGCGACGTCGCGCCCCTGCTGGGTGCGGGCCGACCGGATGAGAGCCCGGCGCAGATGGCGCAGATCCTCGGAGGTCACGCCATGATCGCGGGCGGCCTCGGGCTGCTCGCTGGCGCCGGACTGGGCCCGCTCGTGTTCGCCGCGCGGCGCCGACGAGTGGCCCTCCGCACGCTGGAGCGCCGCCTGCCGGACGTGAAGATGCAGGAGGACGTGGAGAAGGCTCGCAAGCGCGCGGCCGACTGGTCGGCGGCCGGGCAACTACGGCTCCAGATGGATCCGCGGAACGGCAAGATCGTCGGCACCAAGCAGATCGGACGGGCCGCCCGGTGGGTGCTCGGGCTGCCGGTGTCGCAGCGCGTGGCGAGCTCGCGCCCCGGCCGAGCGTGGGCGGAGCTCCGCCGGCCGATCCGAGCGCCATACGGCCGGAACGGAGAATGGGTCTTCGGGCTCGTGCAGCGGCCGACGGTGCGCACCTGGCGCGAGCGTCTTGCAGACAAGGCAGGGGTGCGGGACTGGACGGCCAAGGGTGGCCGCTTCTTGAAGTGGCCCGAGGACTCCAGCGCGTGGCGCGTGCTGCTGCTCGGCGAGGCGGGCGCCGGGAAGACCGTGCTGCTATGGGTGTGGGTGCTGTGCGCCGTGATGATGAAGGCGCCGGTGGTCCTGATCGACGGGAAGGGCATCCACGCCGACGCCGAGCGGCTGGCGGGCATGCTCCGCAGGCTGGGGCGCACGGTGCAGATCGGCGGCCGCTGGAACCTGTTCACGGGATCCTCGGCGCAGATCACCGAGAAGATCATGCGCATTGTGGGGGAGAGCGCGGGGGAGGGGCAGTTCTACAGCGACGAGGCGCGCGACCTGCTCGACCTCCTCCAGGTCAAGGCTCCGCTTCGCTCCATGCAGGACCTCGAGACGCGCCTGATCGAGCTCCCCCGGTGGTTGAGCTCGCAGATGCTCGTCGACTTCAGCGCCCCGATCGACAAGAGCGGGACCACGAAGGCCATGCGCGCGGCGGCGAAGATCCGCGGCCGGATGCGCAACCTCGCCCCGTTCCTGGGCGAGGACGGGTGGACGTTCGACGACCTCGGCGCCGACGTGCGGCTCGTGCCGATCCGACCGTCCCTCGCAGCCGAACGGATCCTGGGCGACGTGATGCTCGCCGACCTCCGACAGTGGCTCGGCGCGCTCACCGAGCCACGACGCATGCTGTGCGTGGTCGACGAGTTCGCACAGCTCGTTTCGACCACCACCGACCCGGGAGACCTCGCCGCGTCGCTGGCTGAGACGGGCCGCTCGCAGGGTGTGGGCCTCGTCCTCGCCGCGCAGTCCCTCCCCGGAATCTCCGGTGATCTGACGTTCCGCGACCGACTCAGCAGCTCCGGGATCGCGGTCGTCATCGGCCGATCCAAGTCGCCCGAGGCGGCCGTGTCGCTCGCTGGCACCGTCAAGCGCATGGAGGCATCCGGGGATGCGAGCGAGGGCGCCGAGCTCAACACCGGCCGCGCCCAGGACACCTACGCGATCGCCCCGCAGGACGTCCGCGAGACCTGGGACGGTGCGTTCTACCTCATCCAGGGCGGCCGCCACACGCCCTTCCGCGCGATCCCGCCAGAGGTGCTGACCAGCCGCCCCGACGTCTACCTGCCCGCCGTCGACGTCGACGAGGACCCCGACGAGGGCGAGCAGCCGGCCGCAGCGGCAGCGGATGCGTGGATCGGGCTGGAAGTGCAGCTCCAGGAGCAGGGCGAGGGTCGCTGGACGGCTACGGCCTGGCCCTCCACGGCTGAGTTCATCGCCGACGACGAGGTGGACCCGGCTCGCGTGGAGTTCACGACGACGGCCACCGCGCCGGCCGTGCCGGTGGGGGAGTGGTGGTCCTCCTGGTGACCCGAGCAGGAGACCCAGTGGGGTGCCGCTCGGCACTCGCTCCCCAGCGAGTGGATCGCGGCATGCGAGCGCGTCGTCGGGCAGGCCCGCCAGCGGTACGGCCTATAACGGTCTCGATCAGCTCAGTAGGTACTTCACGAAGTCGAGGGCATCGCCGGCCACTCGCTCGCGCAGAGCCCAGTACCTCGTCTCGGAGGGCTTGCGGCGGTAGGAGGGATCGGCGTCGTCCGTGACGTAGCCGGCCTCCGTGAGGACGTAGATCGCCTGCCGGCACCCCGCCACCGACATGTCGAGCTCCCGCAGCAGCTCATCGAACGTCGTCGGCCCTCGGAGTAGGTGCCGCAGCACGAGCACGCGCGATTGCGCCTGGAGGACGACCTGCATCCCGCT
The DNA here is from genome assembly GCF_002240565.1 of Clavibacter michiganensis subsp. insidiosus. Lineage (GTDB taxonomy): Bacteria > Actinomycetota > Actinomycetes > Actinomycetales > Microbacteriaceae > Clavibacter > Clavibacter insidiosus. The sequence goes on from NZ_MZMO01000003.1 coordinate 35,587, forward strand.
CACGTTGTCGGGGGCGTCTCTCTGGCGCATCAGATCCTCCGGCATGCCACGGATTGTTCCGTGTTCCGGACCACGCTACCGGCGTGATCGCTTACGGCAATCTACGCACGCGACCCGCTCGACCGCCAGAGCTGCCTCATAGCATTCCCCTCGTGGGTAAATATGCCGTTCGCCCTCACAATTGCCTATGTCGGCCGTGTGCTGTACACCTGATCCCGTGACGCTCGTATGGGGGGCGTCTAAATGTGCAGCACGATCAAGGGGAGGGTGCAACATGTCTGGATTCGGAAGCGGCACACCGAAGGTCTTCGGGACCGCAGATCAGGTGAACGAGTTCATCGACGAGGACTTGGCGCCATCGGAGGGGGTGCCGGCTCTGCGTCGGCGGTCCGCCGAGGCGTCGTCATCCCCTCAGCCCGCGGAGCAGCACACTGCGCCGGCTGAGGTGGCGGGCTCCGCTGCACAGGAAGCGGGCCCATCCCTGCTCGTGCAGCTCTCGGAGCCGCCCACGCCGGCCCCGACCACACCTCCCCGGTCGGGGCCGGTCGTGGAGCCGCAGGCGGTCGCCGTCGCGCGTAGTGCGCTCCGCGGCGAGGGCGTGGCGGTAGCCGCGCCGGCTGCGCGCGCCTCGACCGGCGTGCGCGGCGTGCTCGCCAAGCTCGGACTGCCGATCGCCCCGAACGAGGCGGAGCGGGAAGCCCTCGCGCTGGACCGCAATCGGTTCGCCGCCGAGACGCTGATTCGCCAGTCCACGTGGACGCGGCCCGTGTCGGTGCTGGTCGCGAACCCCGGCGGCGGCATGGGGAAGACCACCGTCTCGCTGCTGCTCGGCGGCACGCTCGCGGCCGTCCGCGGCGGGTTCGTCGTGATCCCCGAGCTCGCCGACGCTCCCGGCATGCTCGCCTACCGTGCCGAGGGGACTCCGGCGCTCGGCATCGGCGAGCTCGTGCAGAAGGTCGACACCATCACCAGCGCCGGTGCGCTCGATGGGTACACCAAGCCGCAGACCTCGTTCGCATCCGTGATCGGATCGACCGGACGCCGGGCGACCCTCACTCGAGACGACGTACGCGCCGTCATGGCCAAGACGGGGGAGTTCTACAAGATCCGCGTGTTGGACACCGGCAACGACGCGACCTCCGCCGCGTTCCTCGCGGCTGTGGAGGCTGCCGACGTCCTGGTCATCCCGGTCATGGGCGCCGCCGACAGCGCCGAGCACGCTCTACGGCTCGTCGAGGGCCTGCGCGAGGGTGATGCGCACGCCCGCGAGCTCGCGGCCAGTGCGATCGCCGTTCGGCTCGCGGCTGGACGCACCGAGCACCCCGAGATCGTCGAGCGGGTCGACGCCTCGCTCGCGCAGGCCGGCGTGCGTCGCCTGTTCACGATCCCCTATGACCAGCACATCGCCGACCGCGGCGAGCTCACGCTGAGCCGCCTCCAGCCGGCCACCCGCGACGCCTTCACGTTCGCTGCCGCCGCGGTGATCGAGACGCTGAACAGCGTCGTCACCCGCCGCGCCTGACCGGCGCGCGTCCCACCACACAGACCAGCACGACCAGGGGGGAACCCATGTCCACGCTGCACCTCATCGCCGACCACTTCACCGCCGTCACCGCCGGCACCATGCCGAACCCGCTGGACCACATCAGGATCCTCGCCGCGGGCGGGATCCCGAACCCGCTGGACAACATCGTCCCGGACTTCACCATCTTCGGGACCAAGTTCAACCAGCTCTGGCAGAAGATCATCGCCGGCATCTGGGGCCTCGGCCTCATCGCCTCCGTGCTCGCATTGATGCTTGGCCTCACCCGCATGGCCATGAGCGGCGGAGCGAGCGGCAACCCGCAGAAGTACCAGGACGCCAAGGGCGGCACGCAGGTCTCCGGGATCGCGTTCGGCGTGCTCGCGGCGCTGGGCGTGGTCGTCGGCGCTGTCCTCTTCTTCGTCAGCCTCTAGGACCCGCCGTGCGCATGCGTAGCGAAACGACCGGGCTCTCGCGCTGGCCGTGGGTCATCGGAGGCACGGCGGTGCTCGTGATTGGCGGCGTCCTGCTCTACGGCCAGGCCACGCCAACCAACACGCCCGCCCCGGCGTCCTCGTCGAGCGTCACGCCTGCACCCGAGGCGAGCGCAGCCGCGTCCGGGGCCGGTGACGACGACCCCGGGGTAGCCCCCATGGGCTGCCTCGGCGGATTAGATCGAAACGCCGCGATGGTCCTCACCGCTCAGAAGGAGGCTCCGCACACGACTTACGGAGCCGTCGAAGTTGCAGCAGCGTTTCACCGTTGGCTCTGGCAATATCCCGACCCTGGAGTCGACGATATTAACGCTATTGCCAGTAATGTGATATCTGCTGACGCCTCACCCGCGTGGAAAGATATCGCCTCCGAGTATGCCGCCGCAGGAAACGACCCGACCCATGGCGTGGTCTCGGCGGGAACGTCTTTTCATATCTCCACGACCAATGGATTGTGGGCTGTTGCTCCGGACTCGTCGGCGGATCAAGTAACGGTCAATCTTGCTGCTGGGTATGTAATCGATGGTGCACTCAGTCCCACGAAAGTGGCAGGAATCGCACTAATTATGCAGTGGTCGAACGGTGCTTGGCACGTTCTGAGCGGCAATTTGATCGACCAAGCTCTGCTCGCGCAGGGCGGAATCCGTTATACGGGAGGGTGCTGATGGCAAACGAATGTGACGCCGGACCTCTCGGGTGCGCGGGCCAGGCCATTGGTGATGCGGTCAAAGACACGGTGAACGCTGACGCTGTGATCATCAAGGGCGTCGCGGGCGCGGCCAAGGGGGCTGCCGACACCGCGCACACGGTCGTCTCCGTGGGCTCGGATCCGCTGGGCTACCTGTACCAGAAGGCGCAGGACTCGGCATCGAGCCTGGCGGACACGGTGCTCTCGGCCGCGGCCAAGACGACCCTGCCGGACCTCACCGCGGACTGGTTCATCGGCGTCTACAAGGCGTCGCTGGCGATATCAATTACATTCGCGGTCGTCCTACTCATGGTCCAGATATACCGGACCGCAGTCGGCCGGCAAGGCGTGAGTGACATGTTCGATGCCGTTGGGAAAAACTTTCTTATATTCCTCGGCGGGGCAACCTTCGGGCCGTCGATCGGTGTCCTCCTCGTTCAGCTCACCGCCGCGCTGGAGGCCAGCATTATCGAGTGGGGCACGGCGAAGCTCGCCGGGCAGACGATGGCCGAAGTAATCAAGGGGGTCACGACCTCCGCCGTTCCATCATCAATCGCCGGAAACGTTCTTATCGCGCTATGCCTCATGATAGCGCAGGTGGTGGGCCTCTTCATGGTGCTGCTGATGCAGATCATTCAATACCTCATGCTGTATTTCATGGGCGCGCTGCTCCCTCTTGGGCTCATGTGGCTCATCGACAAGAACCGCCGCACGTTCGCCATGAAGATTGTCGGCGTGTGGTTCGCTACCCTCATTGGCCACCCGCTGCTGATATTCCTATTCATGATCGTCTCCATGTTCGTGGTGTCGACGATCAGTTCGAATTGGTTCGGCGTCGAGGCGATTCAAGCCACGGTGAACCTGGCCGCGGCCACCCTCTCGACGCTCATGGTCGCGTTCGTCCCGTTCATGCTCTACAAGTTCGCGCCGATCCTGCCGCAGGGCGGTTTGCCGGCGTCGAACGCGCGAGTCCCGTCGTCGGGCAACAACAACCGGACCATGGACGACGTGCGCCGGCGCATGCAGGAGCGTCAGCGCGAGCCCAGCTCGGGTCCCGGGAACGTGGCCTCGCCGGCGCAGAGCGCCGGAGCACCCGGGGCGGGAGCGCCGAAGAAGGGCGTGCACTCGGCCTCCGCCGCCTCCCCGGCGGCGAAGGCCTCGCAGGCGGGTGACGCGGCGAAGAAGGCGGCCGCGGCGTCGGCCGCGAAGAAGGGCGCCGCTGCCGTGGCCACGGCCGGAACCGGTGGAGCGGCGGGCGCCGTCGTCGCGGGGGCGAAGGCGGCCAAGAGCGTTCAGGACGCCGCGAAGCGCACGGCCACCACGGCGGCCGATCACGTGAGCAAGCACATCGACGACCACGACGAGGAGCGGTGATGACGACCGACGAGCTACTCACCCGGCACATCGGTGGGGAGAACACGCGCCGCCGCGGGCGGCTGACGGGCACGGTCTCGAAGACGCGACTGGCGCTCATGATCCTCATCGGCGTGGGGACAGCGGCCGCGGTCGCTGTCACGCACAGCATTTGGGTCATCATCGCCGGGGTCGTCGCCGCGATGATCGCGCTCCTGGCGACGATCAGCGGTCAGCACGGCTCGCTGCTGGATCGGCGTCGCCGATCCGCGCGGATGCAGGCCCGGCGGGCGACGGGGACGGATGCGTTCGTGCCGTACGACATCGCGACGTGGGACCAGTTGACCGCCGCGGTGCGGTCCGGCGAGAAGGAGGAGCAGGCGGAGGCCCGTCGGGCGCTGCGTCGCATGCGGTGGGCGCCGGACGGCGCCGACGGGATGGGGTGGCTCGTGTCCGCGCGAGGAGCGCCCGCCGTCGCGTGGCACTCTCCGCGGGGCGAGGAGGAGTACCTGTCCGTCGCGTTCAGCGTGACGGGGCAGATGCGGGGTATCGAGTCCACGGCGCGGGCGAATGAGGCCGCGGAGGCGTGGGGTCGGTTCCAGGCGAATCGGGCGTCTGAGGCATCGCTGTTGCGGGGCGTGCAGACCCTCACGCGGGTGCTGCCGCCCGCGGCCGCGCGCCAGTCGCGGTGGGCGCAGTTGGAGCTCGATCAGAACGATGGGACCTGGACGTCGCGGTTCGTGGAGGCGTTCGAGCGCATGAAGGCGTCCTACGAGGAGGTGCTGCACCTGTGCACCGAGGGCGCGATGACGCAGCGCCACTTCATCGTCTGCAAGTGGCCGGTGTCGGGTGCGTTCCGCGAGCGGGCGGCCGCGTACGGCGAAGGCCGCGACGGGTGGCGCAAGCTCATGGCCGAGGAGATCCCGCGAGCGGCCGCAGGGCTGTCCGACGCTCGCCTCGGGCGCGTGCGAGTTCTTGAGGCTCGTGAGGTGGTGGCGCTCATGCGGCACCAGCAGAACCCGAGCTTGGGGATCGAAGCCGCGAAGCGGATCGACCCGCTCGCCTCACCCGGTCTGCCGTCGCACGACGAGTTCTCCGCGCACGTCGTCGAGGACGTCGAGCCAGACACCGGCCGGCGGACGCAGTGGTTCCACCGCACGGCCGCGATCCTCGCCGAGAACATGCAGGACCAGGAGCGGGATCCGTTCTGGACGCTCAGCCTCATGCACGGCGCCGACCTCCAGATGATCCGGTCCGTGTCGTTCCACCTACGGTTCGTGCCGGCTGTGCAGGCGCGGGCCGACGCGCAGCAGACCCGCGTGCTCGCGGCCGCGGAGCGGATCGCGCGCGAGAGCAAGACCGGCCTGGCGGATGGGACGTTGAGGCTGGAGATGACGGGCGCGGAGGCGCGTGCGGCCGACGTCGCGCCGGGCACCGGTCATCACGGGGCCGAGTGGGTCGGATTCGTGACCATCTCGACCCGTTCGCTCGCGGAGCTTAAGCGGGCGTCGAGCCGGCTGGAGGACGTGTGCGCGACCGATATCGGGATCGCGCGTCTGAGCTGGCAGGACTCGTACGCGGCGGCCGCGTCCGGCTGCACCTTCCCGATCGCCCGGGGGCAGAAGCCCCCGCAGGTGCCGATCGGGTCTCGCATTGAGGCCGGTATCGCTGGCCGCCGGCAGAAGGAAGCGCTGACATGAGCGGACGACAGGCCAAGGCGCAGCGGGTGGCCGCGATCGTCGACACGGAGCAGGAGGTCATCGCGCCGCAGCGTCGCGCATCGCGGCTCACGCGCGTGCCGATCGTGAATCGGTTCCTGCCGCCCGAGGCGTTCGTGAGCGACGTCGAGGAGGTGTCCGAGCACGCGGCCGCGGCCGGCGAGCTCGCGCCGTGGGACGTGCCCGGGAGTCAGCTCCGACCGGATGGATGGCAGTCCGCGTCCCGAGCTCGGCGGGGCTGGTACGCGCCCGCCCACCAGGGCGCGGCGACCACGACTCGGCAGGCGGAGATCGTGGCCACCGCGCACTTCGGGGCACCGACGGGGTTCGATGGCATCGTGAACGGCCGCGACACGTTGACGCGCACCGCTTTCGCCCACGACCCGATCACGGCCTACCGCCGCACGCCCCGCGGTCTCACGTCCCCGAACGTCATCGTCCTGGGTCAGACGGGATCGGGGAAGTCCTCGTGGACGACGTGCAACCTCATCATGAAGCCGTTGATGCTTCGCAAGCGGCGCGCGGTCGTGTGCTCCAAGAAGGATCGGGGCGGCGAGTGTGAGCATGCCGAGACCACGCGGCAGCTGGGGAACGAGCCGTTCCGGTTCCTCGCCAACGGTGCGCAGGGCGAGGGCCGAGTCATCAACCTCATGGACCCGGCGATCGTGCGCGTCGTCGATGGGATCCAAGGGCAGAAGCTCATGCTGGACACGGCGATCCAGCTCCAACGGCACCGCAGCAGCGGGACGGTCGCCTCGGTGGAGGAGGCCGGCTGGGAGGACCAGGCGCTCCGACTTGCGCTCCGCTCGCTGCTCGCTGACCACGAGGACACGCGGACGCCGACCCTCGCTGATCTGTCGGCACGGCTCGGCGCCGTCGACCCTGACCGTGGGGACTACTCCCTCCGGTCTCGCGAGCGGCTGCACCAGGCCGGCCTCTCGATCAGTCACGTGCTGAACGACCTCCTCGAGACCTACGGCGGTGTGTTCGATGGCGAGACGAGCTCGGAGGTCGACCTCACGCACAAGCTCACGACGTTCGACATCTCCCAGCTCCCCTCCGACGGCGCCGTGATCCCCATCGTCATGGCCGCGGCGAACATGTGGATGCTGGGCCGGATCAAGGACGAGGCCGGCTGGGCGACGAACGTGATCTACGAGGAGGGCTGGCACATGATCGGCGGCCCGTCCGTCGGCCTCATCCAGTCGAACGAGAAGCTGTCTCGATCGCTCGGCATGTCGAACATCTTCATCATGCACAAGGGCTCGGATATCCCGCCGGAGTCCGCCGGTGTGACCGTGATCCAGGAGGCGCAGACGGCCTACATCTTCCGCCAGGAGCACGAGCAGGATGCCGCGTGGGCGCAGCGGACGTTCAACCTCGATCAGGACACCACGAAGGTCCTGATGGGGCTTGGGACGGGGCACTGCATCGCGAAGATCGCGGACATGCCCGAGACCGAGGTCGAGCACCTCCGCTCCGAGTGGGAGAAGGAGCTGACCGACAGCGACCAGGCGATGATGGGCGACTCCGCGGACGCCCTCGGGCACTGACTGGCGGACATGCGATGAAGAAGCTCCTGGCCGTGACCGCCGCGGGGGTCTGCGTCGTGTTCGCCGCGATCGTCGGCATGGTCTCCGTCGTGTTCGCCGCGCCAGGAGGCGGAGCCGGCTGCACGGTCGGGTCGGCCAGCATCGACGCCGCGAAGGCACACGATCCCGTCGCCGGCTACTCCGGCGACCAGCTCGTCAACGCCGCGAGCATCATCAACGCGGGCGCCGCGCTCGGCGTGAGCTCACAGGGACAGATCGTCGGGGTAATGACCGCCATGGGCGAGTCCGGCCTACGGAACATCGAGTACGGGGACGCGGCCGGCCCGGACTCCCGCGGCCTGTTCCAGCAGCGCGACACGTGGGGCACGCTGGAGCAGCGCATGAACCCCGCGCAGGCAGCCACGTTCTTCTTCGAGCGCCTGGTGAAGGTCCCCAACTGGCCGTCGATGACGCCCACGGCCGCCGCTCACGCCGTGCAGCGGAACCAGGAGGCGGACCACTACACGCGCTGGTTCGAGCCGGCACAGGCCGTCGTGAGCGCCCTTACGGGCTCGGACACGGCGTGCACGGCGGCCGCGGCCGCCACTGTCTCCGGCAACGCGCAGCAGCTCGCGCAGCACCTCGTCGACCTCACGAACCAGGGCGCGATCACGTGGCTGTCGCCCTCGCACTTCCCCGAGGTGCAGGCCATCGCGGCCGGACAGCCGAAGCCGAACTGCGGCATCGACACCCGGGTCCTCCAGGTCATCACCGTCGCCACGCAGACGTTCCGGTCCATCGGGATCTCCGACATCAACCGCCTGTGCAGCGGGCAGCGGCCAGGGGCCGGTGATGCGTCCGCGCACGTGGTCAACGGTGGCGGCCACGCCGTCGACTTCTACGCCTTCGACGGCACCCCCACCACAGGCGCCGACCCGAACGCGATCAAGCTCCTCCGCGCCCTCGCGCCCGTCATGCCCGACGGATCCGGCGTCGGCCAGTCCGATTGCCGTGCGAGCGCCGGCACGAGTCTCGACCTGCCGATGAAGCAGTTCCCCGACACCTGCAACCACCAGCACGTCCAAGTCGACCCGTGGGGCGACGAACCGATGAAGCTCACCAGCAAGGAGAACCCATGAGCGACTGGCGCTCCACCGAAGACCTCGCCGCGGCCTTGACGTTCGGCGTCTCTGGCTGTGACGCAGCCGCGAACGAGGCGCGGGCGGCGCAGGCCGCCGAAGTCCTGGCCGCGCACTCGGCGGCCGTAGACCGGGCGTACCTCGACGCCGCCGGATCGACCGTCGATCCGTGGTGGCCCGAGCCGTTCGGCGCCCGGATCGTCGTTGAGGCACGGGGCGACCTCGACGCGGCCACCAGCTCTCCCGAGTTCGAAGCGGAGGTGCAAAAGGGGATGAACCTGCACGCCCGCGACGTGCTCGTCAACGACGAGGACGGGTGTCGTTACGAGGCATTCACCGCCGCGGCCGAGGAGCTTGAGCAAGTCGTGCCGGCGTGCACGCGGATCCGTGATGCTCTCCGCACGGCTCGCCACGTGAGCGCCTACATCACACCGAAGGGAGCCCCATGTTGACCTCCACCCTGCACCCGCTCGCGATCCTCGGAGCTCTACCGAACCTGGCCGCCGCCTCGGCGGACGCCGCGGAGCGGTACTACACCGACTGGACCACGGTGTGGCCGTGGACGATCGCGCTGGTGTGGTGCGCCGCCTGGGCGGCCGCCTACGTCGGCGTGCTCCGCTTCGCCATCCGCATGCGCGGAGATGGGGTACTCACGGGGATCGTGTCCCTCGTGCCCGCCGGCTTCTGGATAGCGACGCTCGGCGCGATCGCGTCGCACATCCCCTCCGAGCTGGCCGTCTTCTGGATCTACCTCGGGGGCATCGTCATCCTCGGGGTCACGTTCCTACTCAGCGAGGTCGGCGGGAAGTGGGGCGCAGGCGGCGCCGCTGTGCTCCTCGTGGTGCAGGGCGTGAGCGAGATGATCCGCCGGCTCTCTGCCGAGGCTCACATGCCCGAGGGGACGTTCCTCGGAGTCGCTGCCGGGGCCGTCATCGTCGTCGCCATTCTCGCTGCCGCGAGCAGGCGATGACGCCCCGCAGTCGGCGCCTGTTCGTCGTCGCCGCCGTGCTCCTGAGCGCGTGCGGCGTCGTCGGCGGTTGGTACGGCACCGGGCTGGGCTTCACGCAGGAGTCGGCCGACGTCGCGACCGCGGCCACCGCTGAGCGGGCCGACGTCGCGGCCGCGAGCGGCGCCGTGGGCGACGTCCTCGCTCGGGCCGGCCTCGTGCGCGGCGGCGTGGTCGACGCGGCCGCGGTGCGGGCGCTCGTGGACAAGCTGCCGGCGGACACGCACGCGAGGACGCCTGCCTACGACCGGGCGGCCTACGGGCCGTCCTGGGCCGACACCGACCACAACGGGTGCGATCAGCGGAACGACGTCCTGGCCCGCGACCTCACGGCGGTCACGTTCACGAAGGCGGATCCCAGCTGCACCGTGGCCACGGGACATCTGGCCGACGCCTACACGGGCCGCAGCATCGGCTTCACCCGCGGGAAGGCCACGAGCGCGGCCGTGCAGATCGACCACCTCGTGCCGCTCGGGTGGGCCTGGCGGCACGGCGCCGCCGCGTGGAGCGGTGAGCGCCGCGAGCAGCTCGCGACCGACTTCAACAACCTTCAGGCCGTCGACGGGCCGACGAACGAGGCGAAGTCGGACCAGGGGCCGGCGACGTGGCTTCCGCCGGCCGCTGGCTATGACTGCCTGTATGTCACACGGTTCGCGTACGTGCTGAGCGCGTACGAGCTCACGATCGACGACGCCGACCGGGCCGCGATCGACCACACCCTCAACACCTGCCCGTGACCCTCTGGAAGGAACTGCCTCGTGATGAATGTCGCCGGTGAGCGGGATCCGCAGACGCTCCGTCAGTACCTCCGCGATCCGCGCGAGAGCGTGCGCGCCGCGGCGATCCTCAATCCCAGGACGCCGCACGACGCTGTGCGCGCGCTGCTGTCGGGCAAGCCGGGCCGGGCGGTCCGGGCGGCGCTCGTCCTGCACCCCGTGCTGACCGACGCAGAGCGTGCCTCGCTGCTCCGCAGCGAGGACAGGGAGACGCGCAGCGTGAGGATCGCGATTCTCGCCGCGATGGCCCGGTTCTCCCGGTCGTCCGCCGAGCTCGCGGAGCTCGCCAAGCACCCCGCCGCGCCCGTCCTCCGCCGCGTGGCGTCGAATCGCCACACCAGCCGCGAGACCCGGGCCGACCTGTGCCACTGGTCCTCGCCGGCTCGTATCCGCGCGCGCCTGCCGAGGCTGTTCCCGTCGACGGGACGCCCCGCGGATCCCGTCCGCCTAGGGATCCTCGGGCAGGTCGTCGAGCACGACCGGGCCGAGAACCGCGCCCGTGCTCATCCCCGCCGGCCGATTGCGCACCTCGACCGCGCGCTCTAGCTGTACTGAGTCATGACGTTGGTGACACTCGGGCCGCGGGCGTCAGCCCGTGGCTCGAGTGGATTCGTTCAGTGTTGTAGTGCTGGATCCACGGATCAAGGGCGTCGGTTCTGGCTTGGTTGCTGGTGAAGGGTTGCCGGTAGGCCCACTCGGTCGCGAGGGTGCGGTTGAAGCGTTCGACCTTGCCGTTCTGCCAGGGGCAGTGCGGGCGGATGAACTTCTGCCTCGCACCGAGCTGCGTGACCGCGTTCTGGAACGCGGCCGAGTGCCGGTAGGCGAACGCGTTGTCCGTCAGGACCCGTTCGATGCGGGTGATGCCGTGCTCGGCGAAGTACGCCGCGGCCCGGGTCAGGAACCCTGCCGCGGTCACGCCCTTCTCGTCCGGGTGGATCTCCGCGTAGGCGAGGCGGGTGTGGTCATCGACCACGGCGTGGACGTAATCGAACCCGATCCCACGACCACGAACCTGTTCGCTGCGGCCATGCGCCCGCCAGCCGCCGCCGTCCGGGATCCGGCCGAGCTTCTTCACGTCGACGTGGATCAGGTCGCCGGGATGCTCATGCTCGTACCGGTTTGCCGTCGACCGGGATGCCCGGATCACGGCCCCGGTGACGGGGTCCAACCATGCCAACGGCGGTGCCCCGTGCCGCCGCAGGATGCGGGAGATCGTGCGGGCTGGAACACCGGTCACCGGCGCCAACCGGGCAGGACCTGATCGCAATCGGGTCCTCGCTTCCACGACGGCTCGTTCTCGTTCCGGGCTCGTCCTCGTCGGCACCCGTCTCGGCCTCGAGGACCGGTCCGACAAGCCTTCGAAGCCCTCGGACCGGAACCGATTCACCCACCGATGCGCGCACTGACGCGACACACCGAGTTCGCGCGCGACATGCGAGACCGGCCGACGATCCTCGACCACCCGCCGCACGAGGAGAACCCTCCCGTGAACCGTCAGACGAGCATTAGCGTGGGACATCGAGGCCTCCTGGCAGTGGCAGAACTAGACAGCTCCATCAAGCCAGGAGGCCTCCTCACACGCCCCGAAGTGTCACCAACGTCATGGCCGGGTACACCTAGGCCGCTCCATGCTCGACGTCCTCAGCACCGTGAAGATGCTGCGCGAACGGGGCGTGCAGATCCGCTCCATCTCCGACGGCATCGACCCGGCGACCACCTCGGGCCGGCTGATGCTGGGCATGCTCGCGAGCCTGGCCGAGTACGAGCGCGAGCTCATCGTCGAGCGCGTCAACGCCGGCATCGCCGTCGCGCGCGACAACGGGACCCGCTTCGGCCGGCCCCTGTCGGATCCGATTGTCATCGCCGACAAGCTCCAGATCGCGACCGACGCGCGCGCCCGCGGCCGGACCGCAGAGGACGCGGCGAAGCTCGTCGGGTGGAGCCGGGCGACGCTGTACCGGCACCAGTCGAACGCCACGCGCGAGAGCGCCGCGATGTAGGTCATGGCGTGGACGGGCTCGAGCGGTGGCGCGTTCTTCGGCTGCATGTCGAAGACCAGATCCCGCTCGCAGCTCTTGCCCGCACCACCGGGATCAGCGCCCGGACCCTGCAACGCTGGCACCAGCTCTACTGCGCCGGCGGTATCTCCGCCCTCGACCCGCACGTGCGGATCGACGCGGGGCTACGGCGAACAGCTGCAGCGACGGTCGCGTTCATCGAGCGCCTGGCGCTGACCAAGCCCCGGCCGAGCATCGCGACCCTGCACCGGCTCGCCGCCGCGGACGCAGAACGCCGGGGCGATCCTGCCCCGAGCTACACCACGGCCCGTGACATCGTTCAGGCGCTCGACCCCGCGCTGGTGACGCTGGCCCTGGAGGGGCCGACGTCGTATCGGGATCGGCACGAGCTCGTGTACCGGCGCCGGGCGGAGCGCCCGAACCAGACGTGGCAGGCCGACCACACCGAGCTCGACCTCGTCATCGTCGGCGCCGGCGGGAAGCCCGACCGACCCTGGCTGACCGTAGTCATGGACGACTACTCCCGCGCGATCTGCGGGTACACCGTCTTCACCGGCGCCCCGTCGGCGATGAACACCGCACTCGCGCTCCGGCAAGCGATCTGGCGCAAGCCCGACCGCAGTTGGGCGATGTGCGGGATCCCCGACATCCTCCACGTCGACCACGGCACCGACTTCACCAGCCGACACCTCGAGCACACGGCCGCGGAGCTGCGAATCCGGATCATTCACTCCACCGTCGGCCGCCCCCAGGGCCGCGGGAAGATCGAGCGGTTTTTCGGCACCATCACCACCGAACTGCTCCCACTACTACCCGGACACCTCGGCCCTGGGAACCGACGCCCAGATCCAGTGCTCGACCTCGCCGGCCTCGACACGGCCATCGGAACCTTCATCGCCACCTACAACGACCGCCCGCACAAGGAGCTCGGGACCACACCGCGAACAGCCTGGGTCGGTGACGGCTGGCTGCCTCGGATGCCGGAGAGTCTCGTGGAGCTCGACGGGCTCTTGCTGACTGTGCCGAAGAGCCGCACCGTGCAGCGCGACGGGATCCACTTCCAGGGCCAGCGGTACCTCGCCTCCACGCTTGCCCCGGTCGCTGGCCGGACCGTGACCATCCGGTACGACCCGCGTGACATCTCCGAGATCCGCGTCTACGACCACAACACCTTCATCTGCGTCGCCGTCGACGAAGCCCCCCGAACCTGCGCATGAGCCTCCGCGACGTCGAGACCGCACGCCGCGCCCGCCGCCGCCAGCTGCGCCGAGACCTCAACGACCGCATCCCCACCACAGTCAGCCGCACCGAGCTGCCCACGACACCGCTACCACCGCGACGGCCGCGGCTACGCACCTATGAAGAGGACGGATGATGCCCGACACGTTCATCACCACAAAGGAGCACCGGCGGTTCGTCGAGTTCGCGAACGCCGTCCGGAAGGAGCAGACCATCGGGATCTGCCACGGCGACGCCGGCGTCGGGAAGACCAACTCCGCCCGCCGCTACGCGCACAGGGACACGCTCGAGCCCTACGTCCAGGAGTGGGGACGCCGCGGCGCGGACGACCCCAAGCTCGATGCCGCCGCCAACCGCTCGCGCGCCGTGTTCTACACGCCCGACGTCCTGCCCCGGCCGAAGGACCTCATGCGCGAGCTCGACCGCTGGACCGTCGACCTCGGCATCAGGATCGAGGATCACCAGCGCACGATCGGGAAGATCACCGGCACCGGCGGCGACGCCCGCCGGTGGGTCGAGCTGTTGATCATCGACGAAGCGGAACGACTCACGCCCACCGCGCTCGAGCTCCTACGCGATCGGCACGACCGCGAGCACCTCGCGATCATCCTCATCCGCATGCCCGGCATCGACCAGCGATTCCGCCACTACCCCCAGCTCTACAGCCGCCTCGGCTTCGCCCACCGCTACCGCGCCCTCGGCCACGACGAGCTCTTCTTCGTCCTCGACCGCCACTGGAAGCGCCTCGGCCACACGCTCAACCCTGACGACTTCACCGACGCACAAGCCATCTCCGCGATCCAACGCATCACCCGCGGCAACTTCCGACTCCTCGAACGACTCTTCCCGCAGATCCAACGCGTCCTCAAGATCAACCAGCTCGAGACCATCACCGACGACGTCATCGAAGCCGCCGCCAGCATCCTCGTCACCGGATGACGACATCAGGCGGCAACAGGACTGCGCCATCGAGCGGCGCTGCCCACAGCGGAACCATGCGTCTCAGGTAAGTGGTCCGGCGACTGTTCCGGTGAGGGTGCCTCACCTGAGACACTGGATGCATGGCTGGACAGCTCATCGGGTACGCCCGCGTCTCGACCGACGAACAGGACGTCACCGCGCAGCGGGACGCCCTGACCGCGCTCGGCATCACCCCGGATCGGATCTACGTCGACCACGGCCTCACCGGCACGAACCGGAACCGCCCCGCCCTCGGGAAGGCGCTCGAGGCGTGCTGTCCCGGCGACACGTTCGTGGTCACGAAGCTCGACCGCCTCGCGCGGTCGATCAGCGATGCCCGCACCATCGCCGACGAGCTCGCGGCCAAGGGCGTAGCGCTCAGCATCGGCGGATCCGTGCACGACCCCACCGACCCGACCGGGCGCCTCCTGTTCAACATGCTCGCGATGTTCGCCGAGTTCGAATCCGACCTCATCCGCGCGCGCACCCGCGAGCATTGAGGATGTGGTCGATCGCAGTGCAATCGACCACATCGACCATGAGCTCGTACGTGCTCAGCACGTAAGCAAACCGAGTGACATACAGGCAGTCATAGCCAAGGCTGGTGACATCCACGTCGTCGGCACCTATTGCAATTACGCATCATTCGTGGGCCATCGACAACCTGGAGAAAGTCGGCTTTGCCAACATCAGTCGACGTCTTCGTCTGGGGGATGCGTGGCATTACGGCCCCGTGTGAAGCCGTCGCGGTAGCCAGCCTTGTAGCCCGCCTTCTTCGCATGACGCTCACGCCAGGCGAAACCGTCGACAAGCAGCTCGTGCTCACGAGACTTCGCGTTACGTCTGAGTCGCTGCGCGACCGCGATCGCGTACCCGGCGATGAGCGCCCCGCTCACGATAACCGAGGCGCTGACCATAGGTTCGTCGGTCGCGGAATTGCACGTGGCACAGATCGTGTCAGATACCAGTTTGGAGGACAAAGCGAGCGCGGCGGCGTAGGAAAGACCCGGGATGAGAATGTCTTCCCACTTGATGAGCCGTTTCGCGTGTGGCAATATTCCCATTTCGAGATCTCGTAGGCGGGAGCGGTGACGCTCCCGCATGCCGAGAATGCCGTAGAGGACCGGATTTAGCAGGCCAACGGTCGCGCCCACCAGCAGCACAAGGTTGGCGGCTTGCGGGGCACCGGCGAGGCGGAAAGCGACGTAGGGCGCGAGTACCAGGCTGGTGATGAAACCCAAGGATTGCCCGATGAGTTGTCTGGGCGTATAGATTGCTTGGCGTTGGCTGCGAACGAGGGTGATCGCGCCAAGAGGGCCAACGATGCCGACCATGGCGAAGATGAAGAGCTGCTGTCCGCTCACAGCATCACCTAGCCTCTGCATGACGAGGGATGTCGCTGCGAGGGGCAACTCACGGACCTCTCTCTAGAGGACCGCCCAGTCGATGACGTCGCTCGGACGGAAGTTGCATGCATTGCGATCAGGGCTCAGCGCACCGGGTAAAAGCGGGAGGATGTGGGCTGGTTCTCTCCGGGCGCCATGCGAAGGCCTGGGAGCACGACCGTGCGACCGAACTGGTCAGTCACCTTCACGGTCATTGGGCCGTCCTGAATCGGAGACGGCGTGACCCAGTACCCATAGTCGGTGCGGCTGAGGCGCACCCACTGTCCGCCGGCCTGGATTTCGACGCGGTCAATGCGGTTGCCAGCGTTTAAAATCTGTAGACCCGCCCACCAGCGTGACGAGCCCTCCTTAACGCGGATGGCGACAGCGGGCACGGCCGGATCCTGGACGGTGACGTAGCTGATCGGGATGATGCCGGCATCGAAGTCGCCGATAGCACGGAATGCTTCCTCGCTCAGGTCGAGATGCCCGATCTCGCACTCGTGGCACTGGTCGACGACCTGAACGCGGACGGTGCCCTTTGGGCCCGTGACGTCGAGGAAGGTGCCGCACGCGGCAGCCCCGCTGTACTCGGGGCTGCTGAGCGCAACGTACATTCGGTCTGCAGGGACAGCCGGCATGGAGCAGTTGCCGTTCGCGATCGTGTTGCCCTGGCCCAGCGAGTAGTGCGTGGCACGGCCGTGCGTCGTGGGCCGAGCAGGCGGTGTGGGGTGGGCAGGCGGCGCCGCGGCCGCCGTAGCGGTGAGTCGTGGTGAAGAGGGAGCCGGGCCACCCGACGCCTGCAGGCCGACGTGAACGGTCTGGCCGGCGGCGAGCTTGCTCGCCCAGTCCGTGCCGATGCAGGTTACGGTGCCGGAGGCGACGCTGCAGCGCATGCCCCAACTGGTGGCGATGGAGGTGGTTCCGGGGCTGGCCCATGAGACGGTCCATCCCGTGACAGCGGCTGTCGCGGTGACGTCGATGTTGGCTACGTAGCCCGATGCCCACGATCCGCCAGGCTGCCATTTCGCCGATACAGTGCCCGGCTTCGCCGGGCCAGGCTGTGGCGCTGGCTGAGACCCGGATCCGCCGGATCCTGGACCCGCCCCAGGCGACGGGTGCAGGATCGGCGCCAGTGTGTCGAGCTTCGTCTGCTCCGGGGTCACCCAGTCGGACTTCACGATGCCGCCGGTGTCTCCGCTGTCCGGGTTGAAGGCCCAGAACGACGAGCTGATCCCCGTGCTCGACAGATATCCGACGAGGGTGTTGAGCCACTGCTTGTCGCTCGTGGTCTCGAGCTTCGTACCGAATTCGCCCACCAACACGGGCGCGATGTCCTTCTTCGCCAGGTATCCCCAGTGGGCGTCCCAAATACCCGGCAGGTTCGCCGGATAGTTTGATGCGGAAAACCATGACTGGCCGTAAATGGTCGATGGGTAGTCGTGCGGGGAGTAGACGACGCGATTCGCGACGGAAAGTCGGACAGGTGCATTGCCTGCCAACCCGAGCGCACCGCCCCACCAGGTGCCGGATCCGTCGGCCTCGTGGTCGATGCCCTCCACGAGCACGAGGAGGTTCGGGTTCTCGGCGAGGACCGCATTCCCACCACGCTCGGCCGCTGCCCGCCAGTCAGTGGTGGCCGCCCCGGTACCCCAGGTGGCCGCGCCGTGCGGTTCGTTGTGCAGGTCTACACCTATGACGGTGGGTTCGGCTGCGTAGCGCTTTGCGAGCATTTTCCAGTCGGAGATCCAACGCGACTCCGGGTACTGCGATGTGTACCAGAGCTCAGACTGGCCGCCCGAGTCCGGCCGGTGCTGGTCGAGGATCACATTGAGCCCTGCCGTCTTCGCGGAGGCGACGACGTGGTCCATGACCTGGAGTGCTGTGAGACCGGCGAGTGATGGGTCCGCACTGACACCCGTGACGCTGGATGCGGCGAGGCACTGGTTCGAGTAGGGCAGCCGCACGGTCGTGAAGCCCATCTGCTTGATGTGCTGCATGCCGCTCGCGAGGGTGATGGTGTCGAGGCCGTGCGGCGCACACGAGGAGGTCTCCATGCCGAACCAGGCGATGCCGCGGATCGTGTACGGGGTGCCGGAGGAGGTGACGATCTTCCCACCCGAGGTGTGCAGCCAGCCGGGCGGCGAGGACGCCGCACCCGGGCCCGCCGAGGCGGCAGGAGCAACAGGCCGAGCGGATGCGGCGGACGTAGCGCCGATCGCGAGCGCCATGGAGACGATGAGCCCGAGCACTATAGATGCGAGGCCTTGGCGAGATGTCATC
Source organism: Clavibacter michiganensis subsp. insidiosus (assembly GCF_002240565.1). Taxonomy (GTDB): domain Bacteria; phylum Actinomycetota; class Actinomycetes; order Actinomycetales; family Microbacteriaceae; genus Clavibacter; species Clavibacter insidiosus. The sequence goes on from NZ_MZMO01000003.1 coordinate 53,700, forward strand.
CCGGAAGAGTAGTGAACATGATTAGATGCACTATTGACTTTATCCACAATTTTGTTGCGCACCCCTACACTCTCCCCCTACCTGATAATGATTATCGATACCGATGGTTTCCTCGCTCGCATAATATTTTATAGAACATGGTCATTTCGTACCACCGGGATATATTGCGCCGCCCCCGACGTGATTGTCATTGCGGTCGACAATCATATTCGCCAATCAGCACAACCCGGACGAACCGACGCACCACCCTCTCAAAGCCCTAAAACCCATGCCTCCACCAACACCTCGGCAGGAACACCGCCGCACGCTCGCACACGGCTTCCACCGCTCATGTCGAGGCTCGTCCGTACGCCCGTCAACGAGCGCGGCCGGACGCTCCCACTCGATCGAATCGACGAAGGAGAGCACCCGGTGAGCAAGGTTAAAAGCAAGCTCGCTGGCGTCGACAGCCTCGTGCGCGATGTTGGCGCGCACCCGTGGGCGCACCTCGAGGCCGGCTACTGGCGGATCCAGGTTTGGGACGGGCCCGTGCTCGGGTACGTGATGCGGCACCGGGCGGAGCTCGGGGACCCGTTCACGTTCGAGGTCTATGCCGACGCCCGCAACGAGCTCGGGCAGCGGATCTGGCTCCGGCGTGAGGACTCGCTGAACTCGGCGGCCGCGTGGATGATCCAGAACAGCGATCGCCTCATCGCGTTCGCGGCCCGGCACGCAGCCGCGGCGCCGGCGGGTGCCGACGACGCGGCCGCGACCAGCTAGGTGTACCCGGCCATGACGTTGGTGACACTTCGGGGCGTGTGAGGAGGCCTCCTGGCTTGATGGAGCTGTCTAGTTCTGCCACTGCCAGGAGGCCTCGATGTCCCACGCTAATGCTCGTCTGACGGTTCACGGGAGGGTTCTCCTCGTGCGGCGGGTGGTCGAGGATCGTCGGCCGGTCTCGCATGTCGCGCGCGAACTCGGTGTGTCGCGTCAGTGCGCGCATCGGTGGGTGAATCGGTTCCGGTCCGAGGGCTTCGAAGGCTTGTCGGACCGGTCCTCGAGGCCGAGACGGGTGCCGACGAGGACGAGCCCGGAACGAGAACGAGCCGTCGTGGAAGCGAGGACCCGATTGCGATCAGGTCCTGCCCGGTTGGCGCCGGTGACCGGTGTTCCAGCCCGCACGATCTCCCGCATCCTGCGGCGGCACGGGGCACCGCCGTTGGCATGGTTGGACCCCGTCACCGGGGCCGTGATCCGGGCATCCCGGTCGACGGCAAACCGGTACGAGCATGAGCATCCCGGCGACCTGATCCACGTCGACGTGAAGAAGCTCGGCCGGATCCCGGACGGCGGCGGCTGGCGGGCGCATGGCCGCAGCGAACAGGTTCGTGGTCGTGGGATCGGGTTCGATTACGTCCACGCCGTGGTCGATGACCACACCCGCCTCGCCTACGCGGAGATCCACCCGGACGAGAAGGGCGTGACCGCGGCAGGGTTCCTGACCCGGGCCGCGGCGTACTTCGCCGAGCACGGCATCACCCGCATCGAACGGGTCCTGACGGACAACGCGTTCGCCTACCGGCACTCGGCCGCGTTCCAGAACGCGGTCACGCAGCTCGGTGCGAGGCAGAAGTTCATCCGCCCGCACTGCCCCTGGCAGAACGGCAAGGTCGAACGCTTCAACCGCACCCTCGCGACCGAGTGGGCCTACCGGCAACCCTTCACCAGCAACCAAGCCAGAACCGACGCCCTTGATCCGTGGATCCAGCACTACAACACTGAACGAATCCACTCGAGCCACGGGCTGACGCCCGCGGCCCGAGTGTCACCAACGTGATGACTCAGTACAGCTAGCTGCCGCTACCGATCTCGATGCCCCGGGCGATGTTGTCACCGCCCCGGAATCGGGCGCCACCGAACAGTCTCTGATCACGCAGGGCCCCGGGACGTTCGAGCCCGTCTACTGGATCGGCCGTATCTACTTCGACGTGGATGGGAAACAGTACTCGTGCTCCGGATCCTCCATCCGCTCAGACTCCCAACTCATCGTCGCCACTGCGGCCCACTGCCTCTACGATCACGGCGACTGGTCCACGCGGGTGGTCTTCATCCCCGCGTGGGACGGCGCGAATAAGCCCCTGGGAGTCTGGGGCACCTTCTACTACGCGGTCTCCCGGGACTGGCGGACCAAAGAGGACCCGGGTCACGACGCAGCGTTCATCAAGATGCAGCCGAAGACGGCGTGGAATGGCACCAAGGAGTATCTGGCTCCCCAGGCGGGAGCTCCGGCCCCCGCGTTTGACGCTGCGACACCTGGCCTCCACTTCGACGCGTTCGGGTACCGACCCCTCAGCGGATACGTTCCTGCACCCCTCTACACATGCGCAGGCCAAGGACGGCACTTCCGCGGATTCGCCTCGATCCCGGAGTACGAGATCCCCGGCTGTGACCCGCCAGGTGGAGCTTCTGGCGGCCCCGTCTATCACGCATCGACACGTGGCCCGAACGGGACACAGTACGGCGTCATCACGGAGACGCGACGGGCCCGAGATGGGTCACCGCTCCTCATCTTCGTACCCTGGGGCCAGGTCGAGCACAGCCTCTACCGGTCCGTTGACCTCTGGCCCAAAGATCCCGGGGCTGAGATGAGCCCGTCCGAGAGGTCGATGGACTCGGCGGTCGTCGCGGTCGCCGGCAGCACTGGCCGCGTCTCTACTGCGCTCCTGATGTCGCCGAGCGTGGCGTCCTCCGCCGCGTTCGCCGGTCCGACTCCGGCTAGCACGAGAGCGCTTGTGGCGACGATGCCGAGTGCTGAGTATCCGATCTTCATGATTTCCCCCCTTGGTGAAATCGAGTCATCCCACCGTGGCAGCAAGGCACCGGGTTCGGCTTCCGCCAGACGAATGATTGACAAATGCAAGTAGTTCGGCCCAGGCGGACCGTCTGCGTCTGTCCTGTGACCCTTGTCTTGTGAGACGCCTCGCGGGTCGTGCTCTGGCACTTCAGACCAGCCCGGGGGTTCCTGGCGGTCTGGGCGTCTGTCGCGGGAGCGTGCAGCGAGGCGTTACGCGTAGCAGTCCAGGGCGGCGGCCATGTGCTTGTCGCTCATGTAAACGAAATCGGAGACCAGCATGCCCCCTGTTCCCGGCAGCGGGAGCGATGGGGCCGCGATGGGAAGTACGAGGACAACGGCGAGCCCGCGCGCACGCGCAGCGGCCCGGGCGTTCAGTCGATCGGCCGACTGCGAGGTCCAGTCACGGATCACGGCCTCGTCTGCAGATTCGATCCACGCGTCGCGGGCCTCTGCGTCAATCCATGCCTCCCCGGGGGGTGGGGTCGCGAGCACTGGGGGGATCGCGCGCGCCATCGGGCCGAGGTCTCCGGTCTCAAAGGACCTGGAGACAAGGGCCTCGCGAGAGGGCGACGCGATCGCCCACTCCAATGACTCGATCCAACGGACGGAGAGCTCGTGGACGAGGAGTGCCGCGTCGTCGGCGGGAAGGGCCGCACTCACAGGAGCGGGCGTGAGTGACTTCGGGATGGCAGTGACCTCGGAGCCGCACGCGTCTCTTGCGTACAACAGCCGCATCAAGTGTCGGTCGTGCACGACAGTCATCCCCTCTGTGCCCCTTCGCCCGGACGTTGTGGGGATGTGCTCGATGCGCATGGATCTCCTCGGGTACTAGCACTGAGGGGAGGATCTTCCGCACTCAAACTCGGAAGCAGACGTATCTGTACACAGCCCTACGTGAGAAGTCCTCTCACACCTTCCTAGCGTGGGCGCAGTCCCGCATGCCTTGGCTTGCGAGACGGTGGTGGCGGGGCGGGGCGGCCTTCGTTGTTCCGAACGGATCTAGGGACCGGACGGGTAGGCGTGCGGACTTCCGCTAGTACGCGCCGTACGAACACGGTCTCGTGTGCTGTGTCTCCTACCGCTTGTGCAGTCCATGCGCGGCTACTCCGGCGCTGTCTCTAGGGTGTGCTGGCCCTCGGAAGTGTTCCGCACGGGTGGCCTGCCTCTGTGTGTTGCTATCTCCCAGCTCCACGCATCGCTCCGTCCCCGGGGCGGGCTAGATGGACGCGCTCGGCGCGGCGTGCGTGATCACGGCACCTGTGCTCGACGCCCGACATGAAGGATGCACATGCACCTGCCTCTTCCTTCTCGACGCCGACTCGAACGCTCTACCGCTCGGTTACTACTGCTGGCCTGCCTCGGGGCCGCCGCGGTGGGAGGTGTCAGCTTCAGTGGCATCGGAACTCCGGCCGCGCACGCGTCCCCCCGATCGTCCCAGCGCCTCGCCGGAACCTCGACGGACACCGATGATGTCACGGGCAAGAGCTTCTCGGACGAGGATGACGCTGTGTCGGCCGCGTACTGGACGCCCGAACGCATCCAGAAGGCAGATGCAGCTTCGGCGGACAGCCCCGGAGACGACGCGAGCCTGGTCCAGTCCAGCGGATTGTCGCACTATAAGCCCGTCAACTGGATCGGGCGGCTGTACTTCACCCGCGGGGGACGAGAAGGGTCCTGCACCGGATCCGTCGTCAAGTCCGACTCGCGGCTCGTCGTTGCCACTGCAGCTCACTGCCTGTACTTCGACCGCGAGTTCGCGACCAATGTGCGTTTCATACCCGCCTGGGACGGGGCCAACAAGCCGCTTCTCACGTGGGGTGCCGACTTCTACCAGGTCACGACCTCCTGGCATGCGTCGATGGATGCTCATCACGACACCGCCTTCATCAAGATGAAGCCCCGAGAAGAGTGGGACGGGAAGAAGACGTATCTGTCCGATGTCGCCGGTGCCCCCCGGGTGGACTTTGCCCTCGCGGCTCCGCGCCTGCACTACGAGATGTTCGGCTACTCCCAGGTCTCCGGCTTCACGCCGGCCCCCTCGTAACCTGCTCCGGTGAGGGTGACCGCTTCATCGGATCTCCCCGGCGGATCGGCCTCATGCCGTGCCAGTTCCCGCCCGGAGCTTCGGGAGGGCCCGTGTATCACGCCTCAACGCACGGTCCGAACGGAACGCAGGTCGGCAACACGAGCTCGGTCCAGACCCTGGGAAACACCGTCATCTCCTGGTTCGTACCCTGGGGCAGCGAGGAACACGCCATCTACAAGAACGTCGATACCTTCGCCGGCTGATGCGTGCGACGGACGCGCGGTCTTCCGGATGCTCGAGGGGGTCTCCGTCAACGCATCGTGACTTTCGTGCGTCAGCGTCGTAACGGGAGGGGTGGCTCGCGTATGCGTGCCACCCCGTTCCGCGTAAGGGCGCACCAACCCGTCGTCTGTCCCGTGCCATCAATCGGCCTGTGCTGTCCCGCATGTCTTGGGTTGTGGGACGTCCCGCGAGTGGTCAGAGCCCGCCGCGGAACACCGCGGCCGCGAGCGTCCCGCAACCATGGCCCGCAAGGGGGTGCTTAGCTGGGCGTGCTCATCGTCGGTTGCGGGACAGGTAGGACGTCGTGGGGAAGCTCATCGGGTACGCGCGGGTCTCGACCCGGCAGCAGAGCACGGACCGGCAGGTCGTGGATCTGCTCGCGGCCGGCGTGCGGCGGGATGATCTGTACGTCGATCACGGGGTGTCCGGCGCCCGTGCGTCGCGGCCGCAGTTCGACGTCGCGCGTGCGGCGCTGCACGCGGGCGCCACGCTCGTGGTGACGACGCTCGATCGCCTCGGTCGGTCGACGTCCAACATGCTCGTGCTCGCGGCCGAGCTCCAGGCGGTCGGCGTCGGTCTCCGGGTGCTCAACCTCGGCGGCGGTGACGTCGACACGTCCACGACGATGGGCGCGATGGTGTTCACGATGATGGCCGCGCTCGCGCAGGCGGAACGCGAGATCAAGAGCGAGCGCGTCGTCGACTCCGTGGCCAAGAGGCGCGCGGCTGGCGGCGACCTCGGCGGACGCCGGCAGAAGTTCACGGACAGCTCCGCGTCGACGTCGACGGCACCGTCTCGCCCGTCCCGGACGAGCCGGCGCCGTCCGCCGCACACGCCGAGACCGCGCAGGAGGACGCCGGCGAGGACGAGCCCCGGCCGGCGGACGCCGGCGTCGTGCTCGACGTCGACCACGACGACGAGCGCCTGGCCGAGCTCGGCGCCGACGAGGCGGCGCAGCCCGAGCGGGCACCCCAAACCCGACGCGAAGCGCGGTTGAGCGCCCGGGACTTCGTGCAGTCCCAGCCCACCCCGAAGGCCGCACCCGCACGCGAGGGGTGGCGCGGAGGCGCCAACCGGGCCGGGTTCGGCATGCTCCGGCTCGCGCCCGGAACGCTGGAGCTCACCCGCCGCGGGTGGCGGAGCTCCGTCCAGCGGGGCATCGCCGGCCACAAGACCATCGTCGTTGTCGGGGAGAAGGGCGGCGTCAGCAAGACCACGACGACGTACCTGCTCAGCGCCGTCCTCGGGCGCGTCCGCGGCGGCACGATCCTCGCGTGGGACAACAACGAGTACAACGGGTCCCTCGGCGGCCGCGCCTACGAGGCCCACCACGACCACACGGCCCGCGACCTCCTCGGCCACATCGACACCTTCACGGACCAGGCACACCAGGCCGACCTCGTGAACTTCGTTCGACCGCAGCGCGACAACAAGTTCGACGTCCTCGCCTCCCAGAACGCCGTCGGCAACACCCGCGTCATCGAGGCCGATGAGTTCCGCAAGCTCTACACCGCACTCACCCGCTTCTATCGGCTGATCATCGTCGACACCGGCAACAACTCCGAGGCGAGCACCTGGCGCGCCGCAGTCGAGTCCGCGGACCAGCTCGTGCTCACCTCGCTCGTCAAGGAGGACTCGGCCGTCAAGATCGCCTCCCTCGCCGACAAGCTCGACGCGACCGGCCTCGGCGACAAGCTCGCCAACGCCGTCACCCTCATCAACCACAACTCGCCCATCAACTACCCCGACCTCGAGCAGCGCCTTCACGACCACATGGCGCAGCGCACCCGACAGGTCGTCACGGTCCCGTTCGACAAGGCGCTCGACGCCGGCGCGGGCATCGAATACGACGCCCTCACCGCCGCCTCCAAGGAGGCATGGCTGGCCGCGACCGCCGCGGTGATCGACGGGCTCCGGTAGCGCCGGCCATGAACGTCCGCACGCCGGCGTGGCTGGTCCGCTACCTCCACGACCCGATCGCTCTCGCGACGACGCACCGCATCGCCGGCTGCACGGCCGTCGTCGCGGTGCCGGCGTTCGTGGCCAGCGCCGTCGTCGCGAGCTTCTCGTCGTCGCTGTCCTGGATCCCCGAGCTCGTGTTCCTGCTCGGCGCCGCGGCCGTCGTGGTCCGCCTCACGTTGAACGTCCTCCGATGGTGGCGACGAGGCCCGGTGCGATGGGGCATCTTCGCCCCGAAGGCCCGCCGTGCGTACATGCAAGGCGTCTGGCGCACCGTCGCCCACGACGCGCTCGACCGCGACGTCTGGGCCGTGCGGGTGGTTGCCGTCACCTACATCCGTGCCCGCGGGTGCCGCGCCATCGTCGAGCACCCCGACGGGCGCCGCCAAGACGCCTGGTTCTGGCACGTGCGGCCCCGGAGAGGGCACGTCTACCTCGTCCGCGCCACCGGCGCCGCGACCGGGATCCGCGACCAACACCGGGTGATGTACGTCGGCAGCGACACCACCGGCCCCGGAATCATCTACCGCATCCCACGCGCCGCCTGGCGACAGCGCACCGTCCGCATCGTCCGTTTCCAATGAGACCGCCGACGACCGCCGACGCCCTCGTGCAGCAGCTCGGGAGCGACCGCAACGACTTCCACCGCCCCCACTGACCACCGATTGAAAGGATCCTCATGTCCATGTACCAGCCCCGCGTCCGCGGCGGTATGCACCTCCGCGCCACCTGGGCTTCACGCCTCGAGCAGCTCGCTCGTGCGTTCGTCGCGCTGTTCGTCGCGGCCGTGCTCCTGCCCGTGCCCGTGTTCGTCGCGATCAAGCTCGGCGGCGCCCTCGCCGCCGGCTCCACGTACGACGCCGGCGTGCTCGGCGCGTCGGCCGTGTTCGTGCTCAGCTCCGTCGTCATCGGCATCGCTGTGCGCGCCGGTGCCCCGGCCCTCGTGGCCGCGTTCCGACCGCTTGAGCCGATCTACGACCCGGTGGCCGAGGGTGCCGCCGTGGTCACCAACCCCCGCCAGTTCTACTAACCGCTCGACCGCATCGAAGGGACACGCATCATGGCTCAGCGCACCATCTGGGGGCATCTGGCCGCCCCGCCCGTCGTCCAGGACGCCGGGAGGACCAAGGTCACCAGGTTCCGCGTCATCGAGAACACCGGCGCCTACCGCGCTGGGAAGTGGGTCGAGGACGAGACCCCGACCACGCACCTCGTCGAAGCGTGGTTCGAGGTCGGCGTCACCGCGGCCGCGCTCAACGAGGGAGACGGGGTGATCATCGTCGGCAAGGAGCACACCGAGAAATGGATGAAGAACGACACGCCCCAGTACAACCGGGTCCTCAAGGCCGAACGCTTCGGCATCGTCCCGAAGGCACCCGCCAAGGAGCCCGAGCCCGCTCCGGAGCCCGAGCCGGTATCCGTGTGGGAGCGCACGGCCGCTGAGCCTCCGCAATGACTCCGCGGAGTCGGCGCCTGTTCGTCGTCGCCGCCGTGCTCCTGAGCGCGTGCGGCGTCGTCGGCGGTTGGTACGGCACCGGGCTGGGCTTCACGCAGGAGTCGGTCGACGTCGCGACCGCGGCCACCGCTGAGCGGGTCGACGTCGCGGCCGCGAGCGGCGCCGTGGGCGACGTCCTCGCTCGGGCCGGCCTCGTGCGCGGCGGCGTGGTCGACGCGGCCGCGGTGCGGGCGCTCGTGGACAAGCTGCCGGCGGACACGCACGCGAGGACGCCTGCCTACGACCGGGCGGCCTACGGGCCGTCCTGGGCCGACACCGACCACAACGGGTGCGATCAGCGGAACGACGTCCTGGCCCGCGACCTCACGGCGGTCACGTTCACGAAGGCGGATCCCAGCTGCACCGTGGCCACGGGGCACCTGGCCGACGTCTACACGGGCCGCAGCATCGGCTTCACCCGCGGGAAGACGACGAGCGCGGCCGTGCAGATCGACCACCTGGTGCCGCTCGGCTGGGCGTGGCAGCACGGCGCCGCCGGCTGGACCGGTGAGCGCCGCGAGCAGCTCGCGACCGACTTCAACAACCTCCAGGCCGTCGACGGCCCCACCAACGAGGCCAAGTCCGACCAGGGGCCCGCGACGTGGCTCCCGTCGGCCGCCGTCGATGACTGCCTGTACGTCACCCGCTTCGCGTACGTGCTGAGCACGTACGAGCTCACGATCGACGACGCCGACCGCGCCGCGATCGACCACACCCTCGACGGCTGCTCCTCACCCGCTGTCGGGTAGGCGCTCGGCACCTACCCGACAGCGACATGACTAGCCACTACTACCGTGGCATCAGCGGCTCATTTCGGGATATATGCGGGTCCTTTAGCTTGCTGGTGCCATGTGGTATCCGCGGAAGTCGGAGAGCACACGGGCGGCGTCGGTATATCCCATGATGTCGATGTTGGAATGATCGGAGTCATAGAGCCCGGAGTCCGTTGCGATACCGTAAAAGTCACCCGTTCGGCTCACGACCGCGCCGCCTGAGTCGCCTTTCAGGAGATTAGCGCCTGTGCTGCGGGCGGCGGCGTAGACATGGTTTTGCACCCATGCGGGAGGTACACTTGTGCTGGTCCATTCGCAGAGGGATCGAGGAACTGCGCCGCTTGTGCAGAACGTCTCTCTCGGGCCCGGCACGCCCTGTCTGGTCATGGGCAAGGTCGTCTCATGCCCTGGAGTAAAGCCGGGAAGGAATACTCGATTGAAGGCTTGCGGGGAGTAAACCGTCGAGGGCGTGCAGATGACGTGTCCGGACGTGGCAGAGCAGGTCCGCGCCCCGTGCGGCGACCCCTCAATCCGGACCAGGGCGAGGTCGTCGGGGTCTGCCAGCGCGACTACGCTTCCTACTTCGACGTCTGTGCCGTTCGCCGTTCGGACCTCGATGGGCTCGGTGGTGCGTCGAACGCAGTGTTTTGCTATGACCAAGTACCTAGCTGTACCCGGCCATGACGTTGGTGACACTTCGGGGCGTGTGAGGAGGCCTCCTGGCTTGATGGAGCTGTCTAGTTCTGCCACTGCCAGGAGGCCTCGATGTCCCACGCTAATGCTCGTCTGACGGTTCACGGGAGGGTTCTCCTCGTGCGGCGGGTGGTCGAGGATCGTCGGCCGGTCTCGCATGTCGCGCGCGAACTCGGTGTGTCGCGTCAGTGCGCGCATCGGTGGGTGAATCGGTTCCGGTCCGAGGGTTTCGAAGGCTTGTCGGACCGGTCCTCGAGGCCGAGACGGGTGCCGACGAGGACGAGCCCGGAACGAGAACGAGCCGTCGTGGAAGCGAGGACCCGATTGCGATCAGGTCCTGCCCGGTTGGCGCCGGTGACCGGTGTTCCAGCCCGCACGATCTCCCGCGTCCTGCGGCGGCACGGGGCACCGCCGTTGGCATGGTTGGACCCCGTCACCGGGGCCGTGATCCGGGCATCCCGGTCGACGGCAAACCGGTACGAGCATGAGCATCCCGGCGACCTGATCCACGTCGACGTGAAGAAGCTCGGCCGGATCCCGGACGGCGGCGGCTGGCGGGCGCATGGCCGCAGCGAACAGGTTCGTGGTCGTGGGATCGGGTTCGATTACGTCCACGCCGTGGTCGATGACCACACCCGCCTCGCCTACGCGGAGATCCACCCGGACGAGAAGGGCGTGACCGCGGCAGGGTTCCTGACCCGGGCCGCGGCGTACTTCGCCGAGCACGGCATCACCCGCATCGAACGGGTCCTGACGGACAACGCGTTCGCCTACCGGCACTCGGCCGCGTTCCAGAACGCGGTCACGCAGCTCGGTGCGAGGCAGAAGTTCATCCGCCCGCACTGCCCCTGGCAGAACGGCAAGGTCGAACGCTTCAACCGCACCCTCGCGACCGAGTGGGCCTACCGGCAACCCTTCACCAGCAACCAAGCCAGAAACCGACGCCCTTGATCCGTGGATCCAGCACTACAACACTGAACGAATCCACTCGAGCCACGGGCTGACGCCCGCGGCCCGAGTGTCACCAACGTCATGACTCAGTACACCTAGCGCCCCGCTCTCTGGGAGACAACGCGGCCCACAGGCCAGATTTCTGAAGTACGACTCCAACTGTGCAGTCTTGGCCGCTCCATTTGCCCCACACCTCCGTGCCAACGACCACAGGTACGGAACTCCGCTCCGGCGAAGTTCGCGCGTTAGCCGCGCTTGGAGCCATGAGTGCGAGTGCTATAGCGCCCATGACTGCGGCGGACGTCAAGACCTTAAAATGTTTCATCATTCTCCCCGTCATAAATTACTGTGTTTCTACTAACGAGACCTCTGGGAATCGGCGAGGTTCGCGCACAAGCTAGTCGGAAGAAGAAGCGTCAGGGCGATTCCTGCACATGCCTCCTCGAGACGAGGCGTTCACGTCGAGAGGGAGATGGCTGCACCGTGGCCATGAGGCACCTGGCCGACGCCTACACGGGCCGCAGCATCGACTTCACCCCGCGGGAGACGACGAGCGCGGCCGTGCAGATCGACCACCTCGTACCCGTCGGGTAGACGATCGGCGCCGACGTCACCGGGCTCGCGAAGCTCGCGACGTCGGCGGCCGCGGGTGCGGCCGCGTGCCGTGCCGCGAACGCGATGAGGCGGTCGCTGTTCTGGATCATCCACGCGGCCGCCGAGTTCAGCGACTCCTCACGCCGGAGCCAGATCCGCTGGCCGAGCTCGTTGCGGGCGTCGGCGTAGACCTCGAACGTGAACGGGTCACCGAGCTCCGCCCGGGCCCGCATCACGTACCCGAGCACGGGCCGGTCCTCGACCTGGATCCGCCAGTAGCCGGCTTCGAGGTGCGCCCAGGGGTGGGCGCCGACGTCGCGCACCAGGCCGGCGATGCTGCTGCGGACCTTGTTCACCGGGTGCTCTCCTTCGTCGATTTGATCGAGTGGGAGTGTCCCGGCCGCGCTCGTCGACGAGCGTACGAGTTCGCGCCGACATCATCGCCACGGCGGCGGTACAGTGCCCGAGCATGACGACCCGCGCGACCACCATGCAGCACTCCGAGCCGCTGTTCTCCGGAGGTTCTTGTCGAGCGTCACGCTCGCGAGCGGCGCCGGCCAGGTCGTGGACTTCGCCCTGCCCCTGTTCGCCGGCGCCGTGCTCGGCCTCACGGCCACGCAGACCGGTGCGCTGCTGGCCCGCGGCCTCGCGACGTCGTTCCTGCTCCGCCCGCTCGGCGGCATCGCCGCGGACCGGTACGACCGCACCAGGATCGCCGCGACGGCCGCGCTCGTCCTCGGCGCCGGCTACGCGCTCATCGCCGCCGCCGGCACCTTCCCCGTCGTCCTCGCAGGCGTGCTCGTCTCCCGGGTGGGTGGGGCGTTCCTGTGGGTTGCGCTGCGCGCGACCGCTGGTGTCCGCCACCTGGTGGATCCGCGCGCGTTCTCCCGGCTCATGTCGGCCGAGGAGCTGGGGTCGTGGGTCGTCCTCGCGCCGGCGATCGGCCCTCCTCGCTGCCGCCGGCTACGCGCCGACCTTCGTCGCGGCCTCGGCGTGCGCGATCGTCGCTGGCGTGCTCCTCGCATTGAGCCGGCGCCGGGCGTCGACGCGCGGGAGCGACGGGCGGCGCCGCTCGAGCGGCGCCGCCCGTCCGGCGTCGACGGCGCCGTCGTGCGCGAGCTCGTCGGCCGACTGCGCCGCTCCTGGCCGTGGTGACGGTCATCGGGGACCGCGGAGGCCGCGATCGGGCTGCTCTTGGTGCTGCACCTGCAGCGTGAGCTCGGCCTCGGGCCGCTCGCCATCGCGTGGGTGTCGCTCCGGGCGGATCGCCCTCGCGGTCGCCCCGCCCCACCTGCACCGGCTCACGGTCCGGTTCGGCCGGACGCCCGTCCTCGTGTCCGCGGCCATCGCCGGCGCCGCGTTCGCCGGCGGGCTCGCGGTCGCTCGGGATCCCGTGACGATCGCCGTCCTCTGGATCCTGTCCGCGCTCGCGCTGGCCGCGATTCTCCCGATCGAGCAGGCCGCCCTCACCGAGGCGTCCGGCCCCGCACGCGTGGGGCGGGCGCTGGGCCTCTACGAGGCCACCACGCTCCTCGCAGCCGCCCTCGGCAGCCTTGCCGCTGGGATCCTCTACGACGCCGTGCCGTGGGCGGCTGCGTGCGCGACGTCGGCGGCCGTGATCCTCGCCGGCGGGCTCGTGCTCCCGCGGACCATCCGCCAGCTCAGGCCAGAGTCCGTGAGCACCTGATCTGTCGACGCCCGGTCAAGTTCGACCGCCGACCACCGACCGCCGACCGGCGACGCCCTCCCTCTTCCACCGGACGCACGTCTCGCGACGAAACCACAACATGTGGGGCCTACACGATGTGGACTGGTTACATGTCGTACCCCACCTGTAGAATTAGCGGCGGAACGTAGCACGACCCCGCACCCGTCAGGGAAGCCGAGCGGTACGGGGTCGTTCCACCAGTTCACAGGCCGGTTCTTCGACCTTAACACCGACACGAGGGGACCAACCGAGGGTCTTCGGCCCACGCGATGCTCATCCAGATAGGAACATCTCATGGCAGACCGTGCCGTACGGCAGTCCGGCAAGGACCGCGACGGCGACATCACGTCGCTCGCCGACCGGGGCAGCTCGTGGTCACCCGTGTCGAAGGCTCAGGCGATCTCCGACATCGAGAATCGACTGCACACGTACCACGTGCCGTGGAAGACCGCCGGGCGCACGGAGATCCGCGTCGTGCCGGATCCGAAGGGTAAGTACCTTCGGACCGACTCAGACAACACGACGAGGAACAACCTGCGCGACCTGCCCGACGCGTGATCCGGTGACGTGAGGGGGTTCGGCCATGCCGAGCCCCCTTCGTGGCGTTCTACCTGTCCCGCATCCCAAAAAATGCGGGACCGTTTCTCACCAGTTCACACGTGGCCACCTGCCGCCCCAGGG